>NZ_JASOQR010000001.1:0-285357 GCF_030218905.1 Pauljensenia sp. UMB0895
AATAAAAACAAACTCAAAAACAAAAAACAGGCATAAAAACAAACACACTATCGAGTTCACAAACAACACCCACACACTCACCAAAAGCACTCAACTTTCGTTGGTTACCTCAGTGAGGGAGGCAGTCGATTCGAGCTTTTCTCGCTCTCGGCGACAGGAAAATAATTTACACACCTTCGTGGCAACTCGTCAAATCATTTTGACGTGAGCGTCACCACACTCGGCGCGAAGGCTCATTTTCTCCTCAAATTCAGCCACTTTGACGAGCTAAACACAAATTTCTTCTTCTGACGATTGCCACTCTCCTCACAGTGACCAGGGCACCAGTCGCTTGCAGGAACCGATGCCTTGACAGCGTCAATATGCTACCCACAGCCAGCCCACGTCGTCTTTCCGCAGATGTCACACTTCACCGGTCGACACATTGTTCATTCCTCTTCCTTTAGGGTCTTCGAAGCAATCGACGATTGCTTCACCGTCATGTCTCAGTAGTCCAATAGTTCCTGATGGCAATGAGCCCACGCTTCAGGGCATCAGCATTCACCCTGCGCGAATGCGTATCCAACGACGAAAACCAGGAGACAAGCATTGCTGAATTGGAGAAGCTTTTCCTTTCCCTTTCCTAGATTTTCCAAACATTAGCCCAAACGTGACTAGTCCTTTGCCTTTCCCGTACAATCACCTTGTCAATCGCTACGCCATGTAGCGTCCCATCTTCCGACAAGGTAACGAGCATGCTTCCTGCTTCTTCATCGATTGTCGACTCGATTAACACAGTCCTCGACGTTCTCAACACCTGGCTGTACTCATACATCCTGATCGCACTGCTTATCGGTGGCGGCCTCTACTTCTTCATTCGCACCAAAGGCTTGCCTGTGCGTATGTTCCGCGAATCAATCCGCGTGGTCACCGAGCCCCCAGAGAAGAAAGGCGAGCTTTCATCCTTCCGCGCACTGATGGTCTCCACCGCATCGCGCGTGGGCGTCGGCAACATCGCCGGAGTCGGTACCGCAGTCGCTCTTGGTGGCGCAGGCTCCGTCTTCTGGATGTGGGTCATCGCAACACTCGGCGCCGCGTCAGCATTCATCGAATCCACACTTGCCCAGATCTACAAGAAGCGTGGCCACTCAGCTGACGACCATTCCATCGGCGGCCCCGCGTACTACATCCAGATCGCGCTCAAGCAGCGTTGGCTTGCAGTGATCTTCGCAATCGCATTGATCCTCACCTACATGGGTGGCTTCAACCTGCTGGCCTCGTTCAACGTCGCTGACGCATTCACCTCGTACTCCTGGTACCACGAAGGCTCGACCCCGTACATCATCGGCGCAATCCTTGCCATCGCGATGGCACTATCAATCTTTGGGGGCACACGGCGCCTGACTTCGGTTACCGGCGTCTTGGTTCCGATCATGGCCCTCATTTACCTGACCGTTGCTGCGATCGTCATCATCTTCAACTACCAGAACATCCCCACAATGCTCGCCGCGATCTTCCAAGGCGCCTTCGATTTTGAGGCAATCTTCGGCGGTTTCGCCGGCTCGGCAATGATGCTCGGTATTAAGCGCGGTCTTTACTCGAACGAAGCCGGTGTCGGCTCTGCTCCGAACGCGGCTGCGTCCGCATCTGTTTCACACCCCGTGAAGCAGGGCTTGGTCCAGATGCTTTCCGTCTTCATCGACACGATGATCATTTGTACTCTGACCGCGTTCCTGATCCTCTCCTCTGGCGTCCAGGGTGGTGACGATCTGAAAGGCGCTCCGCTGGTTACAGCTTCGATGCAGACCGTTCTCGGTGGCGTCGCTCTGCCGTTCACGACCACCGCGTTGCTGCTCTTCGCATTCACGACGATCATCGGTAACTTCTACTACGCCGAGGTCAACCTGCGCTTCCTCGCTGGTGGACGCGTTCCGATCTGGGGTCTGCAGATTTTCCGTGGCATCGCAGTGATTCTTGTGTTCTCGGGTGCTCTTCTGGACTTCTCAGTTGCATGGAACCTTGGTGACCTATTGATGGGTCTAATGGCTCTGATCAACCTGCCGGTCATCATCATCTTGGGCAACAAGGCCATTAAGGCTGCGAACGACTACCAGGCGCAGCGCAAGGCTGGAAAGAACCCCGAATTCAAGGCGACTTCCATCGGTATCACCGAAGAACTCGACTACTGGAAGTGATAATCACGCTCAACTAGTTCTGACCTCACATCCGTGACGTGTGGCCCTCGTTCAGAAATGAGCGAGGGCCACACTTTTACCTTTTTCAGGATTAATTTCGAGAAGGCAGCCCCGTATCGGCATTCATCAGGCGGGTACACGCTTTCCGTTTCGCGAATCATCCCACCAGTCAGTTTTTCCAGCTCAGGCATACGAGGCAACGAAATCAGGCTCCCAGCTGGTAAAACAACATCTCAGACGACAAAACCTGCCACACCGGACCTCGTACACCAGCGCACACGCACAAGGCCCACAGACGCGCATAACCCAGTCACAGCCCAAGGCTCTTAACCAACCTCAATCAGGGACAAACACACCTGGGCCGGACCTGCAATGCAGATCCGGCCCAGGCCTCGGCAATTATTCACCAACTGGCACGAGCACGAAAGGAACAAAGGCTTGCGCCACGATGAGGCTTACCGCTGAGTTGCTAGGTAGCTTTCCCCTTCAAAAACCACCCAGAAACGTCATTTGGCTACTTCGAGAAGAACTTCTTCAGCTTCCTTCGTCCACAGACCATCCACCAGCTTGGCAGCAACCTCAGGGTACTTGTCACCAAGTTCCGTCAGCGGCGTCAAACCAAGGTCATGCAGGGTCGGGAAGACCATGATCTTACCCCCCGACGTACGGTTGATCACCGCGTTGATGGCGTCGCCGAAGCCTGCCATACCGGTCACTGCGTACAGGGAGATCGACGTATCAATGATGCCGGCTTCGATCTTGCGCAGAACGGTACGCATATCGGAAACATCAGAGCCTGACGTGCCCAGCATGAAAATCTTGCGCTCGATGATGCCCTGCAGATCAAAGTCACCAAAGGTGCCCGCCGGAATACCAGCGAACGCATTGAGGATCGCACCATCTGCACACATATCGACAGCCTGAGAAACCAGCGCCGGCACCGGCACCAGGCAGGTGATGTAGGTGTAGCCGTACTCAAGCGGAGTGGTGGAGGTGTTGATGATCTCCAGCGGAACACCGTTCTTTTCGGCGGTCGGGCCAACGGTCTTCTTCAGACCTGCCAGGCGATCGTCAGAAAGGTCGGTGCCGACAACGGAGATGCCCTCAACACCGGAGGTGACCGCACGCATCGTGTGCATCACACCCATCGGGCCGGCGGCACCGATGAACGCGCATTTATCGTTCGGACGCAGGTCGCCGTTAGCGGGGATCCATGCATAGCCTTCGCGCGGGTCCGTGCCGACGGTGCCACAGAAGCGGATAAAGTCGTAGTGAACACGACCGATGTCAAGGCTGACCTTGCGGGAGATGGTTTCTCCGCCGAGGACAACACACATGACCGCACGGGTACCGAGCAGCAGAGACGCCTTTTCAATGCCGTCCGCGTCCGCTCCGAAGAAGACGATGTCATCGAAGGTCTGTCCTTCAAGACCATCAATACCGGCAACGTCAACGGTAACGATCTGCGCAGGCTTGTGATCAGCGGTCAGCTCTTCGACAGAGCCTTCGCCGACAACCAGCAGGCGACCACCGTCTGCAACGTGGTTGCGCTCTGCCCACGCGTAGGAGCCTTCAACGGTTGCCCACGGCTCGATCAGGCCAACGGCCGCTGCCGATGGACCCTCGGTCACGTGGATCAGGAACTCTTCACCTTCGGGGGAGACGACACAACGCTCATCGACGACCGTGTATTCCTGAAGGGCACCGTCGAAGTTGTAACCGAATGCGCCATTGGACTTCGCAGTGCGCAGATGCTTCCAGTCAGCCTGGACCAGCAGACGATCGCCAACCTTGAAGTGGGTGACCTTCTCGCCTACCTCGACGACGCGGACAACGGGCTCGTGACCCGGAACCGTCGGCTGGGAGCCGGGACGGTAGTTCGGGATCTCGGCAAGTGCTTCGGGGGTGATTCCCGCGATGACTTCGGACTTACGCGGGTGCTTGTCGAACTGGTGCAACAGCTTCGTGTCAGAGAAGCAGATGCCACATGCCTCAACCTTGAGCATCATCTGGTGAGGGCCGACCTTGTCGATGCCCTTCTCCTTGTTGACGACGAATTCTTCGGCGCCGACGATCTGGATCGCATACTGCGATTCGGGGTACTCAGTCATTGGATTCTCCTTATTTTCCGGATCAAGCTTGCGCTCAGTTCATCATGACTTGGCCACCCGTAACCGGGACGGCCTGGCCGGTTTCGTATGCCTGCTCGACGATGTAGAAGATCGCGCGCAGAACGTCGATGCCTTGGGCACCACGACGCATCGGAACCTTTGCTTCGTAGAACTCCTTGACGTCCGCGACAGTCTTCGCGCCGGGGACCTTGCCCGAGTTCAGGTACTGAACGAACAGGCCACGGTCGGGGTCAGACCAGAGCGGGCCGTCGTAGAAATTACCGGGGCAGATTGCGTTGACCTTGACACCATGCTCGACCATCTCGAGGGCGAAGGACTGGACCAGGCCGATGCCACCGAACTTGGAGCCTGCGTATGCGGCGTTCTTGTTCGAGCCCACCAGACCGGACTTGGAGTTGATCTGGATAATGTCGGTCAGCCATGCACCAGATGTTGCATGCTGACGAGCAAGCAGACCACCAAGGTGCTTGGTAACCAGGAAGAATGCGACGTAGTTGATGTCGGTCGACAGGCGGAAAGCAGATGCGTCTTGTTCAAGGACAGATCCCGCACGAACGATGCCTGCGTTAGAGACGATCAGGTCGATACCACCGGTGACCTTTTCGATTTCCTCGGTCATCGCGGTCACGGATTCTTCATCCGCAACGTTGACGGTAATCGGGTACGTGGTGTCTTCGCCGAGTTCCTTGCACTTGGCAGCAGCGCCTTCGCCGTTCAGGTCAGCGATGTAGACGAAGCAACCCTGGCCGACGAGGCCTTTGGCGATCTCGGCACCGAAGCCCTGTGCGCCACCGGTAACCAGCGCGACACGACCGGAGATTTCACGGTCGTTGCGCGGGGTCGCGGTGATCTCGTAGGTTTCTTCGCCGACGGTGACGACGACGGGAAGTTCGGTTTCGGAAAGAGTCGAAGCGTCAACCGTTTCAAGGTTGGCATCGAGGGTCAGGGTCGCAGCCTTATCGGTTGGGCGAACGATGACCGGTCGAGCAAGCGCGCTCAGGAACAGGCCTCGAAGCAACGGTGCATGAGTCATGTTTAATCCTTCGGATAGTTCTCAGACGGTAGGAATATTTGCTGCGACTTCAGCCGGATCTGCGCCATCAGCAATAGCGCGTCCAAGCGGAGCGTAGGAAGCAATACGGACGGCAAGGTGCTCAGGAGTGAGTCGCTCGCTACCCAGGATGTTGTACTTCGGATCGAAGCTGGTCAGGGCCTCGTGCGCGACAAGTGCCCACGTGGCCTCGTTGAGATCTTCGAACTCGGGGCGACGCAGTTCGGGGCAGTTGAAGAGCTGGCGTGGCTGGTTAATGTCGACGCCGGAGATCTCGAGCATGCCGTGCTTGACTGCGAGTTCATGGATTCGCTTGAGCTGTTCCGGAGTGTTACGCGGAGGCATATAGGTAACAGCGCGCAGGCCCTTTTCTTCGAGAGCTTCGAAGAGCTCGTCAAGGAATTCATCTTCGAACTTTTCAGCCTTCTTGTCGCCGGTCGGCGAAGCGGAAACATCACCGAGGTAGGCGTAGGTGGCAATGGCACCGATGGAATCTGCGAACTGAACAACTTCCTTCGCAGTCGGCAACTCGTCAGTGGGCTGAATGTAGATGCGACCCAAGTATTCCGACTTCAGTACACCCAGAAGATCGTAGACGAGGTGCGGATTCTCAGCGTCACCGAGTGCGCCTTCGAGGGCTGGCGGAATGTTGACACCCATGCTCTTCAGGCCATCGACGAGGCTCTGACCGCGACCGAATCCCTTAATGAGAGCCGATGCCATCGCGGCAAGCAGGTGGCGCTCTGTGATACCGCCACCGTTGGCATACTGAGAGATGCCGACCATGTCAGTTTGAGGATCGAAAGGCTCCAGGCCAAGACCAACGAGGATCTTGTTCGCGGCCTCAGCCATCTTCAGGGTGCGCTCGAGACGGGCAGCGCGCTTGGGCGCCAACCACTCGGTAACCTTTTCGCGAGCAGGAGCCGGAACACCCTGAACCGTCATGTAGGCGATGCCTTCGGAGTCCGGATTGTTCAGCTTACGAGTAGCAAACGGACCGTCGGGATCAAAGAAAGCGCGGATTTCAAAGCCGGTGACTGAGCCCATTCCCAGCAGACGACATGCGCCGGTCATTTCGGGCGCAGCTGCGATCGAGTCATGATCGACGGAGCCAACAACACGCAGGCCTGCGCGACGAGCATTCAATGCTGCAGCGGTCGGCGTGTAGGGGCTGAAGGAGTAGCACGTATGAATGTGGTTGTTCGATTCAGGAACCCACGCGGGGAACTCTTCATCATTCAGAACTGCGGCAAGAGCGGCGAGGCGGTCCTCCTGGCTCAGGCTAACGTCGTTGGTGGCGTCCATCGGATCCTCGTATCGAAATGTAGAAAAAAATTAAAGCGTTAAATGCCTGATGGCACCGGTGGGGCGAGCCGAAGCCCGCCCCACCGGGTCAATCATCAGAGACCGAGACGGTTGCGACGAGCAATCTCGCCTTCAGTCTGGTTCGACGAGGGCACATGGCCCGGGAGCGGAACAATGCGCTCGTGGATTGTGTCGATGATCCACTCGACCTGCGGGAAGAAGTAGGACTCCAACTCGGGGCCGGGGGTGATGCCGTTGCGCGAGCCGACAACCGCGATCGGCGCGTCGAGAGCGTCAAATGCGAGAGTCTGGACGTTCGCTGCAACGGTGTTGAGGAAGTTGCCACGCTCGACAGCATCGGAGGTGAGAAGCAGGCGACCTGTCTTCTTCACGGATTCGATGAGCTTGTCGTAGTTGAGCGGTGCGACGAAGCGGAGGTCGATGACCTCGGCGCTCATGCCGTACTTCTCCTGAAGGACATCAGCAGCCTCAAGTGCACGGTAGATCGTTGCGCCGTAGCCGGCGATCGTGATGTCGGTGCCTTCGCGACGGATTGCCGGTTCACCTTCGGGGGTCTCGTAGTAGCCTTCCGGAACACCACCGGGCTCGAATTCTTCGCCCTTGTCGTACAGGAGCTGGGATTCGAAGAAGACAACCGGGTCGGTGCCACGAAGAGCAAGGTTGAGCATGCCCTTTGCATCGGTCGGCGTGGTCGGGAAGTAGACCTTGAGGCCCGGGATGTGGGCGGTCAATGCCGACCAATCCTGCGAGTGCTGTGCACCGTACTTGTTACCAACGGAGACACGGAGGACGAGAGGCATCTTCAGCAGGCCAGCGGACATGGACTGCCACTTTGCCATCTGGTTGAAGACCTCGTCGCCGCTTCGGCCGAGGAAGTCGCAGTACATGAGTTCGACAACTGCACGGCCACCGGCCATTGCGTAGCCAACGCCTGCGCCGACGATTGACGCTTCAGCGATCGGCGAGTTGAACAGACGACGGTACGGAAGCGCTTCGGTCAGGCCACGGTAGACAGCGAATGCGCCACCCCAGTCACGGTTTTCTTCGCCCCATGCGGCCATCGTCGGATCTTCCTTGAAACGATGGAGCATAGCTTCGAAGAGACCATCACGGAACTGGTACATCTTCATCTTGGAAACGGGCTTGCCGTTCTCGTCCTTAGCGGTGCGGATCTTGCGCGAGATCGCGGCGACGCGCGGGTTGTTTTCGAGATCAATCTCCGCTTCGCCTTCTTCCATCTTCTCGGTCGGCGTGTTCGAGAACATAACCGTGTCGATGTAGCCGTCGGCAACGCGCGGGCAGGTGTCTTCGTCGATGGCAAGCTTGAGGACCTTAACGAGCTTTTCGGTGAGGGTAGCGGTGTAGTCCTCAATATCGGACTGCGTGGTCAGACCGTTGGAGATCAACAAATCCGAGTAGGTCTTGATGCAGTCGACCTTCTCCCAGAGCTCGACCTCGTCCTTGGTGCGGTACGAGGAGGCATCCGACGGGGAGTGACCAGAGAAGCGGTACGTGATGGTATCCATGAGGACCGGGCCACGTCCCTCTTCGAGGATCTTCTTCTTGCGGGAGACGGCGTCGGCAACAGCCAGCGGGTTAATACCGTCGACGCGCTCTGCGTGCATAGCCTCGGGGTTGAGGGCTGCACCGACACGGGCGAGGATGTCGTACCCCATGGTCTCACCGAAGGTCTGACCGCCCATGCCGTAGAAGTTGTTGAAGAAGTTGAACAGAATCGGCGGGTTGCCACCGTCCTCTTCACGCCACAGCGTGCGGAACTGATCCATGGAAGCGAAGTTCATTGCTTCCCAGACCGGACCACATGCAAGGGCTGCGTCGCCGACGTTGGAGACAACGATGCCGGGCTTGCGGTTGATGCGCTTAAAGAGTGCTGCACCGTTTGCGACTGGAGCAGAGCCACCAACGATTGCGTTGTTCGGATAGGAGCCAAACGGCAGGAAGAAGGTGTGCATCGAGCCGCCGAGGCCACGGTTGAAGCCGGACTTGCGGGCGAAGATTTCCGCGAGGGCACCGAAGAGGATGAAGTTCTCGGTGAGGTCCTTTGTGTCCTTGTAGTCGATCTTCTCTGCGAACGAGAGGGTCTCGCCGTCGAGGAAGGTCTTCATGATGTTTTCAAGCTCACCGTTTTCGATCTGGCGCATTGCCGAGTAGCACTTGGCAAGAATTTCACCGTGCGAACGGTGCGAACCAAAAACCTGGTCATCCGGGGTCAGGACTGATGCCTGGCCAACGTATGCCGATTCCTGACCGATACCAAGGTGAGCCGGACCCCTGTGGTTGTAGGCAATGCCCTGCCACTCGCCGGTCTTTTTGATGGAGTCAAGCATGGATTCGAAGGTACGGACCACGATCATGTCGTGGAGCATGTTCACCATGCCGTCCTTGCCATAGCGACCAAGTTCGGTATCGAGATCAAACGTGTACTGGTTCACCGGGATGTCCGGGAACTGGATATGACCTGTCGCGCGGACCTGCGACGGGTCGATGATCAGAGACTTCGTCATTGTGTCTTACTTCTTTCTTCGTCTGTGGAGGTTCAGAGCTTGACGGCCCAGGCAGCCTCGCGAATAACTTCGGAGACAGTCGGGTGGGGGAAGACAACCTGACGGAGGTCTTCGACGGTCAGTTCCATTTCGAGGACGGCCTGTGCGCCCCAGATCATTTCTGCTGCGTATGCGCCGAGCACATGGATGCCGAGGACCTGCTGGGTCTTCGGATCAACGAGGATCTTGGCTTCACCAGGAGCCTTGAAGCCGTTCTCCGCAATGAAGCGACCAGACATCTGAGCGGGGACCTTTGCAACTAGGACGTCGCGGCCTTCGCGCTTTGCAGCAGATTCGGTGAGGCCAACGCCTGCAGCCTCGGGAATGGAGAAGACTGCCCACGGAACAGTGTTCCAGCGCATAACCTCGCCAACCTTGCATGCATCGGGGTTGATGATGTTCGCGGAAGCAATTTCTGCCATGCGGTATGCGGCGTGTGCTAGCAGTGAACGGCCGGTGACGTCACCAATTGCCCACACGTTCGGCAGATTGGTACGCATGCAGTCATCGACAACGATGCCTCGGTTGATTTCGAGACCCGCTTCTTCGGCGCCCCAGCCAGCGGTTGCCGAGCGACGACCAACAGCCATGAGCACGACGTCAGCTTCGAGGACCTTCTTTTCGTCACCCTTCGAGTAGTGGACCGTTGCGCCGTCGAGAGACTCAACGCGGCAACCGAGTTCGAAGGTGATGCCCTTCATCGCTGCGCGCATCTTGGCAGCCATGTCATCATCCATGAATGGCAGGATTTCCGGGGTCATTTCGATAATCGTGACCTCCGAGCCGAGGGTCGAGTACAGTGAAGCAAACTCGACGCCGATAACGCCACCACCGATAACGGCGAGACGCTTGGGGACCTCAGGCAGAGAGAGGATACCGGTCGAATCGACCAGGTGCGGGTTGTCCTTGACACCCGGCAACGGCGGAACAGCGGGAACCGAACCGGTTGCGATGATGACGTGCTCGGAAGTGTAGGTGATACCGTCAGCGGTGACCTTGCCGGGACCGTCGAAGTGACCACGTGCGGACACAACGGTGACGCCTGCTCGCTTTTCGGTTGCTGCAACACCGGAAACGAGGCCCTTAACAACCTTTTCCTTCCAGTCCTGCAGGCGACCCCAGTCGAGGGTCACGCCGGTTGCGTCAACACCGAACTGGCCAGCTTCCTTGGCGTGCAGGTAGTTCTTTGCACCAGCAAGGAGGGTCTTGGTCGGGATGCACCCAACGTTAAGGCAGGTGCCACCAAGGTACTGCTCTTCAATGAGAAGAACCTTTTTGCCGGCGTGCCCCAGACGCTCGGCAGCAAGGTAGCCACCAGGGCCTGCGCCGAGGACAATTACGTCGTAGTGAGTTTCAGTCATTATGTGTACTCCTAATTACTCAAGCCAGAACAGTGACGTCGATGTTTTCGATAGCGACAACGAGGTCCTTCAGGAAGCGTGCGCCGTCGGCGCCATCAATGACCTGGTGGTCGATCGTAAGCGACAGGTTGATACGTTGTTCAACACCGATCTCGCCGTCAGCTTTGACAACCGGACGCGGCGTGATGGTGCCAACGCCGAGGATTGCGGTCTGCGGGCGGTTAATGACCGGGGTGAAGGTTTCGATGCCGAAGGAACCGATGTTGGACACCGTGAAAGTGCCACCACCAAGAAGGTCGGGGCTGATCGTTCCGGCGATGGCGTCAGCTGCGAGGCTCTTTGCCTGAGCAGAGAACTGCTTGAGCGACAGGGCCTGAGCGGAGCGGATCACGGGAACCAAAAGACCGCGCGGAGTATCGGCTGCGAAGCCGAGGTGAACCTGCTCGAACTTGGTCAGGGTGCCATCCTCGAGGTGAGCGTTGAAAACCGGGTACTTCGGGAGCGTGCGGGACACTGCGAAGCAGACGAGGTCGTTCAGGGTGATCTTGTTGAGGCCCAGAGCTTCGTCCGAGTTCTTGACCTTCTTGCGCATCGCAAGAATGCCGGCTGCGTTGGCCGTCGTGTTGAGGGTCAGCTGTGCCGACTCCTGCAGGGATGCCATCATGCGCGAAGCAACAACCTTGCGGACACCCTTGAGCTTCTCGGAGGTGGAAGCACCCGGGAACTCTGCAGCAGGAATTGCAACTGCAGTCGCCACGACGGGAGCCGGAGCAGTCGGGTTTGCCAGATCAGCAGTCGTCACGCGACCACCAATACCGGTGCCTTCGCCAGTAGCCACACCTCCTTGCGCCTGCGCCGCTGAAGTGTACGCGGGGCCTGCTGCAATAGCGGCCTGAACATCACGTTCAATCACGCGACCGTGAGGACCGGAGCCCTCAGCAATCGCAGCGGTGTCAATACCCTTAGAACCGGCAAGAGCACGAGCGCGCGGGGAGACTGCACCGGTCGCAGCGGTCGTAGCAAAGGACGGCGCGGGAGCTGCTTCTTGAGCCGGAGCGCTTTCCGCCGCTGCTTCAGCAGCGCCGGCCTCGTCCGCCGAATCGTCAGCGGGAACAAGAGCGGAAATATCTTCGCCGGGCTCGCCGACGATGATGAGCGGATCCTTAACCGGAACCTCGTCGCCCTCTTCCCACAGGATCTTCAGGACGGTACCGGCGTCAGTGCTCGGCACCTCCATTGTGGATTTGTCGGTCTCAATCGAGCAGAGAGTCTGGTCAACAGCGACGGTATCGCCAACCGAAACCTGCCATTCGACGATAATGCACGACTCCACAGAGTTGCCCAGCTGGGGCATCACCACGATGGTGGCCATGTGTTTCCTCCTAGACGATGCGTAGCTGCGTACGCTCGGTCAATTCCTTGATGGATTCTTCAGGAAGGTCGCCATCGGTAATGATGCCGGTGACGTCCTCAATTCCCATGAAGCTAACGAAGCCTGCTCGCCCAAACTTCGAAGAGTCTGAAAGCAACCAGGTTTCCTCCGTGCGCCCTCGCATGAGACTGCCAACATGCCCACCTTCAGCGAGCTGGGTTGTCAGACCTCGTTCGACACTGAATCCGTCAGTGCCAAGAAATACTAGGCGCGCGTTGAAGTCATTAATGGAACGCTCTGTAACAGGGCCGACCAAAGATTCGGTTTCAGCATGGAAGCTACCGCCGGTCAGCGTGACCCGAATATGCGGGTTCGGACGAGCATTCTGGAAAACAAGAAGAGAATTAGTAACGACCTGAACGCCACGACGTCCGGTCAGGTGCTTGACGACAAGAGCGCACGTCGTGCCAGCTTCGATCATGATGCGATCATCGTCGCGCACCATTTCGGCGGCCGCGCGGGCAATGCGCTCTTTGTCCTCGATTCGGTCAGACTGACGCAGTCGAATATTGCGGTAGGCAGTCGGACGAGCACCACCGTGGGTGCGAACAAGATGACCCTCATCTTCGAGGTCCTTCAAAGTGGTTCTAATCGTGACAGGCGAAACGTCGAGTTCTTCAGCCAGGACGTTAACATTCACCTCGCCTTCAACGGCAAGGCGATCAAGGATGTAACTGGTTCGTTGTGCGCGCCCCACACCCATCCCCTCTTCGTGAGCATCGATTAGATTGTCACTTTCGTTTCGGTTTTTACAGTCTAGCAACTAAAACGAAAATCAACAAGACCTGCCTCACAAGAAATAATAGCGACAATTCACTGAAAAACTCACGAAAATATACGCAATTTTCACTGAAAAATCGCCAAATAACGAACTGCACTGTCGCTCAAACACTCAACGCGCTTGAACAACAGTGCAGTTTCGTATGAAAGTTCTACGAAAGACTCATTCTCCGGGCTGACGAACGCCCACAGTCAGCAAAAGATTGCCGTACAGGCGCTGTTCGCCAGTCGCCACAATGATGCCCACATCTTCGCTACGCGCTGCATCGTAGAAGTCGAAACGCGACAGCTCACCGAACTCGGTATCGGGCAACTGGGCCTTGAACTCATCATGGATCGGGATCTCAACGGCCGGCTGATCGGGAGCCGGAACCATGATCTCTGCCTTCTCGATCGGGCAGACCTGCTTCAGAACTTCCAGAATCTGAAGAACGTCCAGCATGCCAGGAGCGAAGTTCAGCGAGATAAGCTCGCAACGCTCAGACACACCGGTGGTGTGCGGGTAGTTCGCATCAGCAAGCAGAATCTTCGAACCGTGGCCAGCCGCGGCCAGTGCACGCAGGAACTGCGGGTGCGTCATTGCTCCATAGATCATGAAGATCTGTCCTTTCTATTCAATCGAGCTGGACCGGATGATCAGCTCAGGGTCAATCGTCACATCCTCGCTCTTACCGCCGCGCATCATCGAACACACGATACGAACAGCAGCACGACCAAGGCGGTCAAAAGGCTGACGAACAGTCGTCAGCGGAGGGGCATAGCAATCAGCGCCATCAATATCATCGAATCCAACGACCTTAACGTCTGTCGGAATCTTCGCTCCCCGTTCGTGAATCAATCGCATGGCACCAAGCGCCAACTGATCATTCGCTGTTTGAATTCCCTGGGGAAGCTCTGCCAGCGAGCGCATAGCGTCATATCCATCTTGCGAGTTCCACGAATATGACTCGATCACTTTGCCTTCGACTCCGTGTTCTTCGCACGAGAGTTTAAAGCCCTGCAAGCGCATGGAAGCATCAGACCAACCCGACGGGCCCGCAACATGAACGATGTCGGTAATCCCTTGATTCAGCAGATGATCAGTCGCTAGCTCTGCGCCTCGAACATTATTAATGGACACTGTCGAAATTCCATCCAAATCGTGTTCGCTAGTCAGCACCAAAACCGTCGGAACCCGCTTGCCAATCTGAATGGCAAGGTCAACGCTCGGGTCCTGTCCAGCAAGGATCACAACCCCATCAACATCGAATGGCGCCACGTCGTTATGCAGTTCACCATTTGGCACATATGCGTTTGAAAGCGACACGTGATAGCCGGCTTCAGAACCTGCATTCAAAACCGAAAGCAAAACCCTCGCATGCCCGTGAAACATCGGGGCAGCCAGCAAAACGTGCAGAACGCCCGTCCGATTCGACGCAAGCGCGCGCGCCGCGTAATTCGGTCGATACCCAACTTCAGTAAGGATCAAGGAAATACGCGCACGCGTCGCATCCGCAACCTCAGGATCACCGCGAACAACGCGTGAAACGGTATTCGATGAGACGCCCGCTAAACGCGCAACGTCTGCTAGCGAGACCTTCTTACCTGTTGGACGGCGTGTGGACATGGGTCTTTGCCGTTGCCGCAATCATCGCGGGGCGATCCGCGGGATCAAGGTGTCCAAGAAGTTCGAGTTGAGCAAGAAGCGAACCGAGAGTTGAAGCTTCAATCGGGCCGGCAACAACACGAACCTGCGCCGCTTCTGCCGTGAGATCGCACAGCAGGTGGTTGCGGGCACCTCCACCCACAAGGTTCAGCTGATCGGGTCGCTCTCCTGAAATCTGAGTCAGCTCATCAATCGCACGCGCATAGCGACGAGCGAAGGATTCGATAATCAGGCGAACGTACTCGGGCATCGAGGTCGGATGCGGAGCACACTGGTCATCGAGGGCAATATCAATCTTCTGTTGCATCTCACCAGGCTCAGCAAAGCGCGGGTCATCCGGGTTGAAGAACACGGTGCACGGTGCACATTCACGGGCCTGCGCGACAAGCTCATCCGTATCAGTCGGAGTTCCTTCACGCTCCCACTGACGCTGGATTTCCTGAAGAATCCACATACCCGTGATGTTGAAGAGCGGGCGAACTCCCCCGTCAGTGCGAGATTCGTTCGTCAAACCACGTTCGTATGCAGCATCCGAGATCAGCGGGTGATCCTCAAGAGCACCAAGAACTGACCAAGAACCACACGAGAGGAAGTACGCGCGGACGCCTTCATCAATGGGCAGACCGTGAACTGCGCATGCGGAGTCGTGTGCACCACCGCGGACGACGGTCAGTTGCTCGAGGCCTTCGACGGTGCACTGCCCAACAGCGGTGAGGTCGTCATTCAATTCACCAACCCACGAGCGATCCAAGCCGAGGCGTTCGAACATGGCGTCGTTGAATCGTGGTGAGCCCGGTTCACATAGACCCGAGGTAGAGGCGATGGTGCGCGACCAGCCCTTCACTCCGGAAAGCTTCCAGGCGAAGTAGTCAGGAAGGAAAAGAATCGAGTCGGTCTTGGCAGCAAGTTCTGGATCTTCCAACGTAAAAGCCAGAAGCTGGTTTGCTGTGTTGATCGTTGCCGGGGCGATACCCGACATTTCAAAGAATGTGCGATCATCAACGCGCGAGCGGAATTCTTCGTGTGTGCGCTCGGTGCGCTCGTCGCGGTAGGCACGAACCTTGCCAACTCGCTCGTTATTTGCATCGAGGGGAACGAAGTCAACACCCCACGTATCCACGGAAACAGACACCGAGTCCGGGAATTGTTCCACTGCCTTTTTCAAACCGATAACGGTCTGTTCCCACATCGTGTCAACGTCCCAAGTCAACGAACCCGTTTCGTCACGGATTGCCTGATGCTTGAAACGGTGAACGTCAGTGATCTCAAGACGGCCATCAACAATAGTTCCAGCTAGAACTCGACCCGAAGCGGAACCGAGGTCAACAGCAAGTGCGGTGGTCATTAAACGGGTCCTTCCTGGTACGGCAGGCGGGATGCTCATTTCGCGTCAATGCGAAGTGGCGACTTTGAGTGTTTTATAGCTTTATGGTCCGCGTCATCATTGAACGCTTGGGTGACTCTCAACATTGAGAGTCGGTGCGGTGGGTGAGCCCTAATGGGCTCACCCACCGCTTTGACTTTCGTCAGCTAACTGCGACTAAACAATCAGCGGTACATCGGACCGAAGGTCTCGCATGCACGGTAGTCCGCGCCTTCGAGATCAACGGTACCGAACAGCGACCATGCCTTCGGGCGGAAGATCTTTTCTTCCGGAACGTTGTGCATGTTGACCGGGATACGGAGCATCGAGGCAAGCGTGATGAACAGGGCACCGTTGTGACCGTAGGAAATCGCGCCGTGGTTTGCGCCCCAGTTGTTCATGACATCGTAGGTCGTCTTAAAGGCACCTTCACCGGTGAGGTTCGGAACGAACCAGGTAGTCGGCCATTCGATATTCGTGCGCTCTTCGATGGTGTAAGCAACTTCGTCAGGAAGCTCGACGGTCCAGCCTTCGCAGATCTGCATGACTGGCTTGCCGGCAACCAGGTTAATGCGAATCATGGTGACAGGCATTTCACCTTCAGTGCGGAAGTGAGTCGAGAAACCACCACCGCGGAAGTAACCTGTCGATGCTGGGTGGAAGGTGGTTGCCTCAAGGGTTGCCTTCTGGTCTTCTTCGGTGACCTCCCAGAACGGCTTGATGACGGGCTTACCGTCACGGGTTGCCTTGCCAGCACCGTCAAGGGTGGTGGAACCGGAGTTGCGCAGGTCAAGGAAGCCCTGTGCCGCGCGCCCTTCCGGCTTCCAGCCGGTGACGCGCTCGACGGACTCGGGGCTCCAGTAGGTGCGAACATCGGAGAAGATCTGGGGCGTATTGGTCAACAGGTAGCCAAACAGCATCGAAGCACCGTTGAGCGAATCGTTCTCGGTTGCAAGAACGTTGGGCTGACGCGGACCGGTCCAGTCGAAGTTCGTGTTCAGAATGGTTTCCATAACGTCACCATTCGGGAAGTGGTCGGTCCACTGGCGCTGTCCTTGGAAACCTGCGGCGATAGCACCGTGGCCACCAGCTTCTTCTTCAAAACCGAGCTCTGCAAGACGTGGGTTGCCGTTCATCAGGTCGCGACCGATCAAGGTCATCTTAGTGACGAACTTCCACCAGTCCTCATGCTTCTCTGGGAACTGCCAATCTTCGGGGTTCCAGTCCTTGCCCTGCTTGAAGTTCTCGCGGATCCAGGTGTAAGCCCTCTCGTATTCTTCCGGATCGTAGATGCCTTCTTCAATGCGGCGGGCGAACTCGGACATGTCGATGTATTCGTTGCGCATTCCAAGGTAGGCACCGAAGAAGTCAGGGTTGACGACAGAACCAGCAATACCCATGGAAACCGAGCCCATGGACAGGTATGCCTTGCCACGCATCTGGGCAACTGCAAGACCAGCGGTAGCGTAGCTCAGAAGACGCTCACGAACATCTTCCGGAATGGAATTGTCATCGCCATCCTGGACATCCTTGCCGTAGATGCCGAATGCGGGGATACCGATCTGTGCGTGCCCAGCAAGAGCTGCTGCCAAGTAGACAGCGCCGGGGCGCTCGGTGCCGTTGAAGCCCCAGATTGCGTGCGGCATGGTGGCATCCATGTCCGTGGTTTCAGTGCCGTAGCACCAGCAGGGGGTAACGGTCAGGGTCAAGCCGACATTGTTGACGCGGAACTTGTCAGCGCAAGCCATTGCTTCGTGGACACGACCAATGGTGGTGTCAGCAATGACGCACTCGACGGGGGTGCCGTCGGTGTAACGGAGGTTTTCGGAGAAGAGCTTGGCAACAGCCTCAGCCATGCCCATGGTCTGCTCTTCGAGGCTTTCGCGGACACCGCGACGGCGACCATCGATTGCCGGGCGGATACCGATGCGGGGGTGATCAGTCATTTGTTCCCTCATTCCTTGATCAAAACTTCATTGTTGAGTGGGGGGCGATTCACACCCCTCGGATCCTACGTGTGAGTTGGGGCGGGCCCGAGTGAATGAGCCCACCCCAACTCAGTCAACATCACTCGTAGAGGTTCGGAGCGACCTTGTCAGAGTCGATGTTGGATGCGTCGTACCAGTAGAAGCCGGAGTCAATCGTCTTCGGGAGTGCGATGCCGTTGATTGCCTGGATGGCTGCAGTGACGGTCTTGTAGCCCATGAGCTTCGGTGCCTGGGTGATGGCGCCGGCCTGCGTGCCGTCCTTGATTGCAGCGATCTGGGTCTTGCCGGAGTCAAAGCCGACAACGGTCAGGGTCTTGCCGGACTCGTTAGCACCCTGGATGGCGCCGGAAGCTGCTGCTTCGTTGGAGCCGTACATGCCGACGATGTCGTCGTTTGCCTGGATGATGGCCTTGGAGGTGTCAGCTGCCTTGCCGACCTCGCCTGCAATCTGCTCTTCGAGGAGCTTCAGGCCCTCGGGTGCGTTGGCCTTGAAGTATTCCTTGAAACCATCGCAACGCTGCTTGCCGGTGGTGGAGGTTGCGTCGTGGCAGATCACGCCGACGGAGCCGGTCTTGCCATCGAGCAGTTCGATCATGTGCTTTGCGGCCTCAGCTGCTGCTGCCTTGTTATCGGTCGAAACCGTGGTCAGCGGGAGGTCGGAGTCAACACCGGAGTCGAATGCGACCAGCGGGATGCCTGCGGACTCAATCTGGGTGAGTAGCGGGGTTGCTGCGCCCGAGTCGAGAGCTGCAAGGCCGATAGCTGCCGGGGAGGTGTCGAGTGCTGCCTGGAGCTGGTCGAGCTGCTGGGTCACCTTGGTCTCGTCGTCCGGGCCGACGAACTGGATCTTGTAGTTGAACTCCTTGCCGGCGTCCTCGGCGCCTTCCTTCACTGCCTGCCAGAAGCGGTGCTGGAAGCCCTTGGAGACGAGGTAGATGGTCTTGGTGCCATCGCCAGCAGGAACTTCGTCAGACTGCTCGGTGACCTCTTCCTTTGATGCGGAATCGGAGCCCGATGCCGCTGCGTCGGAACCCGACTCGGAGGTGTTCGAGGTGGAGCAAGCTGCCAGGCCGAAGGCCATGGTTCCGGCTGCTGCGACTGCAACGATACGGCCGATGGGGCGCATGTGTTTTTCCTTTCGTGGGGGCCAAGAAGACGTTTGCCTTCTTGAGGGTGTGAATCAAACGCCTATGTAAGATTCACGGATTCAATTGGTTTTATCAGGCTGCGTTCTCGCGAGCGCGGCGGATGTTGTCAATGAAGACTGCGAGGAGAACAACGATACCGGTAACGACCAGCTGCCATTCAGAAGCAACACCCATCATCGTCAGGCCCTTCTTCAGGGTTTCCATGATGAGTGCACCAACGAATGCACCTGGGATCGATGCGCGGCCACCGGAGAGTGACGTGCCACCGATAACGGTTGCTGCGATGACGTTGAGTTCGAAGCCGACGCCTTCAGCGGGCTGGACGAAGCCGAAACGTGCCGAGTAGAGGATTGCGCCGATTGCCATGAAGACACCAGCGGTGATGTAGATGATGACCTTCCAGAGGCGGACGTTCACACCGGAGAGGCGGGTTGCTTCCTCGTTCGAGCCAATGGCCAGAGCGTAACGACCAAGGAGGGTCTTGTTCAGCAGGAACGCTGCAAGAATCGTCAAGATGATGAAGATGACTGCTGCGTTCGAAACGCCCGGGATGATCGAACCGGTGGATAGTGCGATGTAGCCAGGGTTTGCGATCGAGATCGTGGACTTATCGGAGATGATCAGTGCCAGACCACGGGCCACCATCATCATTGCCAGTGTTGCAATGAACGGCGGAAGACCGAGAATCGAGATGTTCAGGCCGTTGATCAGACCAACGAAAGCACCGAACAGGAGAACGAGGATAAGACCGACCCCCAGGGGCAGGTTCAGCCAGTCAGCCGACAGGAAGACACCGGCCATAACGGCGACGAGGGTCATGCCCGTACCGACCGAGAGGTCAATGCCGGATGTTGCGATAACGAACGTTGCGCCGAGAGCCATCACGCCGGTGTAGGCGGCCTGCAGAAGAATATCGGTAAAGATCTTCGGCTGCGCAAAGTTCGGGGCTGCGAACATGAAGTATGCGTAGATGATGACCAGTGCGATGATCACCATGACTAGCTGCATGTTCGATTTGAAGAAGGCTGCCACCGGGCTGGTGGACTTTTCCGCCTTAGTAGCTGCGGTGCTCACGCGAGAACTCCATTCGCTTCTTCCTGACCAACGGTGGCCAGTTCCATGATGTTTTCCTGGGTGGCGACCTCGTTGTCGAGTGTGCCGATGATGCGGCCGTGGGCCATAACTGCGATGCGGTTTGCCAGGCGCAGAACCTCAGGCAGTTCGGAGGAGATCACGATGATCGCCTTGCCCTGCTTGGCAAGAGCCTCCAGAAGTGTGTAGATTTCATCCTTCGCGCCAACATCGATGCCTCGGGTCGGTTCGTCGAAGATCAGCACGTCGGAGTCGCGGACAAGCCACTTGGCGATAACGACTTTCTGCTGGTTACCACCAGAGAGGGAACGAACTTCAGTGTGAATCGAAGGGGTACGAGTGCGGAGCTTCGCGACGTATTCCTGAGCTACTGCGTCGATCTTCTTGGAGTTGATGACGCCGGCACTGGTGAATTCGCTCATCGTAGCCATTGCAGTGTTGTCTGCGATGGTCTTGTCGAGAAGAAGACCGAACTGCTTACGATCTTCGGAGAGGTAGCCGATGCCAACCTTAACGCCGTCAGCTGCGTTGCGGATCGAGACCTTCTTACCGTTGATGTAGACATCGCCGGAAGTATGGGGGTCAGCACCGGAGAGAGCGCGAGCAACTTCGGTACGACCTGCGCCAACGAGACCTGCGAAGCCGAAGATTTCGCCCTTCTTAACCTCGAAGGACACATCGTGGACGGCCTTCTTCGTGGACAGGTGCTCAACCTTCAGAACTGCTTCGTCAGACAGAGGCTTAGTGGTGGGGCGAGCATCAGCCGGAACCTCGCGACCAACCATGAGGCGAATAACCTCGGAGAGTTCGGTGGCCTTGGTATCGACGGTGCCGACGTACTCACCATCGCGCAGAACAGAGATGCGGTCAGTGAGCTCCTTGAGCTCAGGCATACGGTGCGTGATGAAGATCAGGCCGGTTTCCGGAGTAATGAAGTTGCGAACGAGCTCGAACAGGGATTCGGTCTCAGTCGTGGTCAGAGGAGCTGTGGGCTCGTCCATGACCAGGATCTTCGTTGACTCGTAGGAAAGTGCACGGGCAATTTCAAGCATCTGCAGACGGGCAACCGTGAGGTCACGGCAGGTGTCCGCCGGGTTCAGGTCCATGTTCAGGCGCTCGAACAGCTCCTTAGCATCCTTGTTGAGCTTGCGGTCGTTGATGACCGAGCCTTTGTGGGAGCCAGCACGACCGATGTACAGGTTCTGCGCAACCGTGAGGTCTGGAATAATGTTGAGCTCTTGGTGAATGATGCTCAAACCCAGATCACGAGCATGGTTGGCGTTCTTGACATCAACCTTCTGCCCCTGGAGCCAAATCTCACCGCCCGGATCCGCCTTATGGATACCAGTGAGAACCTTCATCAGCGTCGACTTACCGGCGCCGTTCTCACCACAGAGACCCAAGATCTCGCCAGCGTTAAGGTCAAGGTCCACGTTGGACAACGCCTTGACGCCAGGGAATGTCTTTGAGATCCCCTTTAACTCAAGTAACTTTGTCACTTCTCACCCCTTGGGTACCGATCACTACAGTGTGGCCGGAGTTTGTTATCTGAAACTCGTTAGCGCTACCGAAACAAGCCCCAGGAATCGCCCTCATTGGCGTGTGATAAGCCTACGACAACTGAGAGCGCCTTTGAAATCGAAAATGACGCTCCGTTATTAAATCGTTACCGCTAACGAAAAGGACTCGCGAGATATCAACAAAAGCACCCCGAGAGCTTTCACGCACTGACCTAACGACCATTTCAATTGGACATATTTGCATCTCCAACCTGCAAAAATCTGTCAACAAACAGCAGATTCCAGTGGGGACGATTCACTACACACGAACGCAAGGGAGCGAGTTGCGTTCGCCCCTCCGCTAGTCAACGACGAGGCCGGGCACATCAAATAGCGACTCCCCCACAGTGCCCGAAGGCACGAGCTATAGAGGCATGAAACTGGGGATAATGCCCGAAAGTCAACACCCCTTAGAAAACAAGCCCAAAAAGCTAACTAAACCCCTCATCACAAAGCACCCTGGCCAAAACACCAAAATTAAGACACAAAAATGGGCATTAGTCCCAAGAAACTGGGGCTTCAGTGAGTAACTCACTGAAGCCCCAGTTATGTGGCTCCCGCGACTGGATTCGAACCAGTAACCGTCCGATTAACAGTCGGATGCTCTGCCGTTGAGCTACGCGGGATTGCGACCTGTTAATTATGCCGAAGTTCAACCGCTGATTGCAAATTGACTCTGCGTGGTGCGCGCCTCATTTTGAAACACAGCATAAACAGGACCTCATCAGGCAAAAACTGTCCCCCGGGAATCACTCCCAGGGGACAGTTTCAAGCGAATGAATCGCTGAAGCGTTTCTTACCTTCTATGCGCACAAAGACACGTCAGGTAAGAAGACGAAATCACTTAAGGGTGACCTTGCCGCCTGCTTCTTCGATTTCAGCCTTTGCCTTCTCAGCGTCGTCCTTCTTGGCAGCTTCGAAGATGGTCGACGGTGCGCCGTCAACAAGATCCTTGGCTTCCTTCAGGCCGAGACCGGTGAGGTTCTTGACAGCCTTGACAACTGCGATCTTCTTATCACCTGCGGACTCGAGGACAACCTCGAACTCGTCCTTTTCTTCAGCAGCTTCAGCAGCAGCCGGAGCAGCAGCAACGGCGACAGCAGCCGGAGCAGCAGCGGTGACGTCGAAGGTCTCTTCGAAGAGCTTGACGAAGTCAGAGAGCTCGATGAGGGACATTTCCTTGAAAGCTTCGATGAGCTCATCGTTGGAGAGCTTTGCCATGATTGGCATCCTTCCTAATTGGCCTGCCTTGCGAGCAGATTGTTGGTGAGTTCCACGCGGTTACGAATCGAACGCGCGGGGCCTGTCGCTTCAGGCCGCTTCGCCCTGCTGTGCACGCAGAGCATCGATGGTGCGCACCGTCTTGGACGGGAGCGCGTTGAATGCGTACGCCGCCTGCGAAATCTTCGCCTTGAGGGCGCCGGCAGTCTTGGCCAGCAGAACCTCGCGGGATTCCAGATCAGCAAGCTTCTTAACACCCTCAACGGACAGCGCTACGCCATCCATTGCGCCCGACTTCAGGACGAGCTGGGGGTTTTCCTTGGCAAAATCACGCAGCGTCTTGGCAGCCTCAACAGGCTCACCGGTGACGAAAGCAATAGCGGTCGGACCCTTCAGGTCCTCAGCGAGGAAGCCGAGGCCGACTTCCTGTGCCGCCAGCCTTGCCAGCGTGTTCTTCACCACGGCGTAGCTCGCGTTTTCGCCCAGTCCGCGACGCAGCTGCTTGAGCTGGCCAACGGTCAGGCCGCGATACTCAGTGAGCAGGACAGCGTCAGACGCGCGGAAACGTTCCACGAGTTCGGCAACTGCTGCTACCTTGTCAGACCTCGCCATGGTCCTCCTTCCAGATAAGTGACCACCGAGTAATGAAAAAGCCCGACACGTAGGTTCGTGTCGGGCATAAATGTCCGGTGTAGTCATTGCTGACTAGTCACTCACCTACGTCGACAGCTTTCGCATTTCATCTCAGTTTCCTGAGAAACCGACGGTCTTCGGCAGTGACCAGACTAGCAGGATGGGGTGAAGCAAATCCAGTCGCGACGATGTGCAGTAGGGCACGCAGACCTCAATACTCACTCACACAACCCATGAACATAAAACGTGAGTGGGCTTGATTGGTGTTTAAGCCAATCAAGCCCACTCATACGTCAATGTTTCATTCCCCTACAGGGAGTTCAACATCAGGAAGCGTCAGCAGTTGCGACGTTCTTCGTCTTCGTGGCATCGAGCGGGATGCCCGGGCCCATCGTGGTGGAGACGGTTGCCTTCGAGATGTAGCGCCCCTTGGCGGAAGCCGGCTTCAGACGAAGGATTTCGTCCAGGACAGCGCCGTAGTTCTCGGCGAGCTGTTCTGCGGTGAAGGAGGACTTGCCAACAATGAACGCAAGGTTCGAGTGCTTGTCGACGCGGAACTCAATACGACCACCCTTGATCTCCTTGATCGCCTTCGCGACGTCCATGGTGACCGTGCCGGTCTTCGGGTTCGGCATCAAACCACGCGGGCCGAGGACGCGACCGAGGCGACCAACCTTGCCCATGAGGTCCGGGGTTGCAACGGCGACATCAAAGTCGGTGTAGCCCTTAGCAACCTTTTCGATGAGCTCGTCGCCACCGACCTCGTCAGCACCAGCGTCGATTGCATCCTGCGCACGCTCACCAACAGCGAAGACCAAGACCCGGGAGGTCTTGCCGGTGCCGTGAGGCAGCGAGACGGTGCCACGCACCATCTGGTCAGCCTTGCGAGGATCAACACCCAGTCGGAAGACGACCTCGACGGTCGAATCGAACTTGGTGACGGTGGTCTCCTTGGCCAGCTTCATGGCCTCGAGAGGGGTGTAGAGAATGTCCGCGTGAATCTTTTCAGCCGCGGCGCGGTAGCTCTTGGAGCGCTTAGTCATTCTGCTTCTTCTCCTTGCAGTTGTGGGTTCCGGGCAGCGCATGCCCTACCACGGGAAATAGTTTGGGGTCAGCCTTCGACGACGATGCCCATGGAGCGGGCGGTGCCGGCGATGATCTTGGCTGCAGCTTCGATGTCGTTCGCGTTGAGGTCGACCATCTTTGCCTGTCCAATTTCGCGAGCCTGGTCCATAGTGATGGAGCCAACCTTCACAGTGTTCGGGGTGCCGGAGCCCTTCTGGAGGCCAGCGGCCTTCTTGATCATTTCGGAAGCCGGCGGAGTCTTCAGAACGAAGGTGAACGTACGGTCTTCATAAACGGTGATTTCAACCGGAACGATCGAACCACGCTGCGACTCAGTTGCAGCGTTGTAGGCCTTCGTGAACTCAACGATGTTCACACCGTGCTGGCCCAGTGCAGGACCAACCGGAGGTGCAGGGGTTGCGGCGCCGGCTGCGATCTGAAGCTTGATCAGGCCGGTGACCTTCTTCTTCGGTGCCATATTTCGGGTCTTTCTTGTTCAATTACCAGAAGAACGGAATTCCTTCTGGTTGCATGTAGAGGCAGGGCGCTGAAGGCGCACTGAACCCACTACACACGAAGTGCAATGCTATCGCGCACCCGCCCATGTTCCCAAGTTCGGGTGCGCGACTTCACTCTTTGGTCAGTCTTCGCGCTTGGCAACCTGGTCGAAACCAAGTTCAAGCGGAGTCTCGCGTTCGAAGATCATGACGAGAACCTTGAGCTTCTCGGTCTCGGGCGAGATCTCGGAAATAGTCGCTTCCAGCGACTCGAACGGACCATCGATGACGGTGACGATCTCGCCAACCTCGAAGGCCACGCGGATCTCTTCCTTGACCTGAGCCACGGCAGGGACCTGCGGGCCAGCTTCTTCAAGGATGTTGTACTTCAGCAGATCAACGACCTCATCGATGCTGAGCGGAACCGGGTTGTGCTGGTCTCCAACGAAGCCGGTAATAGCCGGGGTGTCCTTGACCATGCGGTACGACTCTTCATCAAAGTCCATGCAGACGACGACATAGCCAGGAATACGAACGTGGCGAACACGCTTCTTCACCGAACCACGGAACTCGGTGATGTACTCATCCGGAACCTCGACGCGGAAGACCTTATCGGTCATGTTCTGGCTTTGAACGCGTTGTTCGAGGTTCGCCTTCACCTTGCGCTCGTGACCGGAGTAGGTGTGCAAGACGTACCAGTCACCGGGGATCATCATGATCTCGTTGCGGAACTTTTCGAGGGGATCAATGTCGCCAGATTCTTCGCCAGATTCAGCTTCTTCAGCTTCAACCGGCTGCTCAACGCTTCCGGCTTCTTCTTCCGCCGCTTCAGCGGGGTTTTCGGTCAGTTCAGCCTGGGCGGCCTCGTCGATTTCGACAGGCAGATTCTCTTCACTCACGCGTTCCTCCTGGGTGCTAGTTTCCTAGCAGAAAATTGAGTGCCGAAGGCTAGAAGAAACCCGCCTGCAGTATCTGCGGGCGGGTTCGCATCAGCTTCAGCTGAATATCAGTGCGTTCAGTTTACCGAATCCAAGATCCAAAAGACCAGTGAAAGCCATGATTACGGCCACAAAAACGACCACGACAACGAAGTAGGTCCACGTTTCAGAACCACTCGGGTAGACGACCTTCTTCATTTCTTCAATCACTTGAAGGAAGAAAGTCCACATCCTCACGAAAATATTCGGCTTCTTCTGAGCCTCTTTTTCGTGGGAGTCACGGGACGGCGTAGCGCCAGACTTCGTGCGATCTGTTTTCGCTGGCATGTGTGATGCCGTTGCGTCAGCCACGGAACCCCTCCTGAATTCGTGCCCAGAATATAGTGGCAGGGCAGGCGGGACTCGAACCCACAACCGCCGGTTTTGGAGACCGGTGCGCTACCAATTGCGCCACTGCCCTACTGCACGCCGTAGAACGTGCGGGAACGAGTTTATGGAAAATCTCTTCAACTGTCCAACTGGGGAGTGTCGCAAACTGCTTGATATTCGGAATTAGACTACCGAACAGCCCCATTTAATGCGACGATAGTCCTATGAGCACAACACCTCGATCGCGCGTCAGCGCACGCTTTTCCGCTATCACCCCTTCAGCCACTCTCGCGGTTGACGCGAAAGCGAAAGCCCTGAAGGCTGCGGGTCGTCCCGTCATCGGCTTCGGCGCAGGTGAGCCGGACTTCCCCACCCCTGACAATATTGTCGAGGCCGCCGTCCGCGCAGCGCGCGAGCCGGCGATGCACCGCTACACTCCGGCGGCCGGCCTTCCAGCTTTGCGCGAAGCAATTGCCGCAAAGACTCTGCGCGATTCCGGCTACGAAGTTGATCCGTTGCAGGTGCTGGTCACCAATGGCGGTAAGCAGGCCGTATTCCAGGCTTTCGCTTCCATTTTGGATCCGGGGGACGAGGCTCTTCTTCCGACCCCCTACTGGACGACCTATCCGGAAGTCATCAAGCTTGCCGGCGGTGTCACGGTTCCCGTTTTCGCTGGTGCCGATCAGAATTACAAGGTAACCGTCGAACAGCTCGAAGCTGCTCGTACGGAAAAGACGAAGCTTCTATTGCACTGCTCACCCTCGAATCCGACCGGCGCTGTTTACACTCCTGCAGAAGCTCGCGCGATTGGCGAATGGGCTCTTGAACACGGCATTTGGATTATCACCGACGAAATCTACGAGCACTTGCTCTATGAAGATGCCGAGCCGGCTCATATGGTGAAGCTTCTTCCAGAGCTTGCCAATCAGACCATCGTGTTGAACGGTGTGGCGAAGACCTACGCAATGACCGGCTGGCGTGTTGGTTGGATGATCGCTCCGACTGACATTGTGAAGGCTGCAACCTCGTTCCAATCACATTTGACCTCGAACGTATCGAATATGGCTCAGCGTGCAGCCTTGGAAGCTGTCACTGGCCCTCTCGACGCTGTTCATTCCATGCGTGAGGCATTCGACCGCAGGCGCAAGACCATGATCTCGATGCTTTCCCAAATCGACGGCCTCGATGTTCCGACCCCGAAGGGCGCGTTCTACGCCTACCCGAACGTCGAGGGCATTCTGGGTCGCGAAATCCGTGGCAAGGTCCCCACAACGTCGGCTGAGCTTGCCGACCTGATCCTCGAAGAGGTCGAGGTTGCTGTGGTGCCCGGCGAAGCGTTCGGCCCATCTGGCTTCATTCGTCTCTCCTACGCCCTGTCTGACGGCGACCTTGTTGAAGGTGTCGGCCGCATTCAGGAGCTTCTGGCGCAAGCGCACTGAGGCCAGGCCTTACTAGCACCTCCCCAGGACAGGACCTCGCGCCCAGGATCTCGAACCCACACAGTGTCTGTATTCTGTTCACGCTTGGCATGTCTGGACGAACGGACGGCTCTGAGAACCGCACAGGTTCTCAGAGCCGTCCCGTATTCTGCACACACTGCCTTCCACCTGCCACAATAGAGTGCATGAATATCCAGTATCGTTCCGCGTCAACGCTCGCCCCGAAGGGCACCGTCTTGCTCTGCCACGGATATGCCGAGCACTCGGGCCGTTTTCTTCCCCTGCAAGACGAACTTATTGAAGCTGGATACGACATCGCGTTCTACGATCACTATGCTCACGGCACATCCCCAGGCCCACGTTCGCAGGTTGATGTTGGACGCCTGATCAAAGACCATCTAGACGCTCGACGCATTGTGCTGGCGCACGCACGCACATCAGACCTCTTCCTCTTTGGTCATTCCATGGGTGGTTTGGTTACCGCCGCATCGCTTCTTCTGAACCCCTCGAACGTGAACGGTGCGATCTTGACGGGCCCAGCATTCCGCCCGCTTCCTCCGTTGCCGGCTGGCGTGGCTCGCTTACTGCTTCCGCTTGCGCGCGTTTTTCCCCGCTTTGACGGCGCAGAAGCCTCGCTCAGCAGATGACCCTTCCGTCCTCTCTCGCGACCCCAGAGTCCAAGAAGCGTTCGATGCTGATCCACTCAACTACACGGGTGGCGTTCCTCTGATCACGGGGGCAACAATGATCACTCAGGGCGACCTTGTCCTGAAGAATGCTCACCGCGCCAGGACTCCTATGCTGATCCTTCACGGAAACGCAGATACGTTGGCATCGTTGAACGCTTCAAAGACTTTCGTTCAGAACGCACTGGCATCACACCCTGATGCTGATATTCACCTACGAATCATTGACGGCGCGTACCATGAGGTCCTCAACGAACCCGAGGGTCCAGGCCTGATTAAAGACATCGTCGCCTGGCTGGACAGGCACTGATGTCCCAGTTCGTCGCCTCGTCGCCTATCCACCGATTCACTGACCAGGCCAAACGCGCACGCCCAACCCAACCGAATCTGACTGCCCCGGCGCACCAAACATCTGGTCGACGCGATTTATCGCGCCTACCGAAAGCGCATCTGCACCTGCATTTCACTGGAGCAATGCGCCCGCAGACTCTGATTGACCTGGCCAATGAGCAGGGCGTTCGCTTGCCCAGCCACCTTCTGGCCATCGACCCGTTAAAAGTCCCCGCCGACGGACGAGGCTGGTTCCGCTTCCAACGTTCCTACGATTCTGCGCGTCATCTGGTGCGCTCAGAATCCGCCATGCGACGCATCGTCCGCGAAGCTGTAGAAGACGACGCGAAAGAGGGCTCGGTTCGCCTTGAAATGCAGGTGGATCCGACCTCTTACGCCCCGTGGGTTGGTGGCATCACTCCGGCCCTCGAAATCATCCTTGACGAGGCCCGACAGGCGTGGCGCGATACGGGCGTGGAAGTGGGAATTATCGTTGCCGCATCGCGTATCCGACATCCTCTTGATGCCCGAATTCTGGCACGATTAGCCGCGCAATATGCTGGCGAGGGTCCGGGCACGGTCGTCGGTTTCGGCTTATCGAATGATGAACGCGTGGGCACAACCAGCGAGTTTGGCGCGGCCTTCGGCATCGCACGGCGCGCAGGACTGGCTTCTCTTCCCCACGGTGGTGAACTGCTAGGACCCGAGTCGGTACGCAATGTTGTCACCGCGCTCAACCCGGCACGACTCGGCCACGGCGTGCGTACGACGGAAGATCCAGACCTGCTTCGCAGGCTCATTGACGAAGGCGTTGCTTTCGAAGTCTGCCCGACCTCAAACGTCCATTTGGGGGTCTACCAGGACTTTTCACACGTTCCCCTGCCCGTTTTTATGAAATACGGGGCAACGGTGGCACTGGGCGCAGATGACCCGCTGTTATTCCGTTCGCGACTGATCCAACAGTACGCACGAGCACGCGACACCTTTAGTCTGTCCGATCAACAGATCGCAGACTTGGCTTCTCAGTCAATCAACGCTTCCCTGGCATCAAGCGCTTCGAAGAACCAATGGCACGCCCACATTCAGGCGTGGCTCAACACACCCCCATACGACGGTCACAACGACTAAGCGGGAGCCTCGCAAGCCGTCGGGAAAGGCAGAAGCGGACGCTACCAGCTGATCCCAACCGTGACGGGCTCGGGAACCAAGGTGATGCCGAATTTTTCTTGAACGCCGGCGCGAACCGCGAGCGCAAGCTCGACGACCTCATCGCTGGTGGCATCCCCGCGGTTGGTCAGGGCAAGAACGTGTTTCGTTGACAGCGAGGCGCCGTTTTCGCGCGCTCCATCCACTGCCCAGCCTTTCGTGAAGCCCGCGTGGTCGATCAACCATGCAGCTGACGTTTTCATCATGCCATTTCCGGCGTCAAAGCGTGGGGCCTCGGGTGGGAGCGTGGCAACGGTTTCGGCATCGACGATGGGGTTCGTGAAGAAGGAGCCAGCACTCCACGAATCGTGATCGTTGGGGTCGAGCACCATACCCTTTGACGTGCGCAACTCAAGGACAGTATCACGCACACGCTGAGCATTCGCGCTCTGCCCTTGTTCAATGCTCAAGCGATTCGCGAGTTCGCGGTACAGGACGGGCGCGGACTGATCGGAGATTGTGAGGCGGAACGTGGCTTCGAGGACAACCCAACGCCCGGTCGGACCCCATATACGTCCCTGGTCGTCACCTTCGCGGACTGAGCGCTTAATAATCGACTCACGGTAGACGAGATCCAGTTCAGATGCATTCAAGCGCTTCTCGCACTGTTCACCGCGATCCCAGACGTCAACGTAGGCAAGCGTGTCAGAGATCTCGTGACCGTAGGCTCCAACGTTTTGAACAGGCGCAGCTCCGACGGTTCCGGGGATGCCGGACAGGGCTTCGATGCCCGAGAGGCCTTCGGCAAGGGTCCACTGGACGAATTCGTCCCAGACGGTGCCAGCAGTCGCCGTGACGAGAACGGTGTCATCTGAGCTCTCATAACGAGTGATCTGCTGACGCCCATCTTTAACGACAATGCCTTCGAATGGGGCATCGGAGGCAAGAGTGTTTGAGCCACCCCCGATCATCAGAATCGGGAACTCACCCTTGTCTGCGCTGTCAAAGGCTGCAATCAGATCGGAACGTGAATCGGCAAGAATATAGGTAGCGACCGGACCCCCAACGTGGAAGGTCGTCAGTTCTTTCAGCGTCGTCATTGCCATTAAAGCTCCCTTATCAATTACTGCCTCTATCCTACGGCCAGGTACCACCCACTAGTCTTCGGCAGGCTCGATTCCACGCTTGAGACACATGGACTCACTCAACCGAAAACGCAGTGGTCACATCACGGTCATATTTTCATTAAAACCGTCTACGAGAGCCTCTCACTCACACACAAGCGACCTTTTTCCCAAGAAAGAACAAAGCAACTAAGGTATGACTTAGTTAGATGCACACCTCTTGGCTCCGTTCGACTTTTCCGTACCTTATGCGCTGGTACAGATGATGGATTCACGAGGGCGTGCTCGATTAATTCGACGACAGGATGGTCATGCAGCACGAGAACGAGCACGCTCATCACCACGATGACACTCACGGTCACACACATAGTCACGGGGCGAATGCGTCACGCACACGCCTTGCGATCGCACTTGGCATCACCGCATTCATTCTGGTGAGCGAAGTTGTCGTCGCAATCCTGACCGATTCACTGGCTCTTCTTGCCGATGCCGGTCACATGACAGCGGATTCTGCGGGCCTCGTATTGGCACTTGTTGTCGCCCACCTGGCTCATAAACCTGCGACCGACCGCTCAACGTGGGGGTTGCGTCGCGCCGAGATTATCGGCGCGGCTATCCAGGCTGGCGGGCTCGCCGTTATCGGCATCATCGTTGCCGTTCGCGCCACGATAAACCTCGTCAACCCGCCCCAGATCGAATCTGGCGGAATGCTCATCATGGGCGTTATTGGTTTGGTCGCGAACGTCGCATCCCTGCTGGTTCTCATGGGTGGTCGTGAAGCGAACCTCAATATGCGCGCCGCTTTCTTGGAGGTGACGAACGACGCCCTAGGGTCGATCGGCGTTATCGTCGCTGCCGCGGTTATCCATTACACCAACTGGACCCGAGCGGACGCCCTCGCTTCCCTGTTGATCGTCGTACTCATCTTCCCAAGGGCAGCACTTCTGCTTCGTAGCGCCGGCATGGTTCTGATGGGATTTACTCCCGAGAACCTCGACCTTGCCGAGGTGCGCGATCACATGCTCCGCATCGAAGGCGTCGAAGCAATCCACGACCTGCACGCGTGGACCGTCGCGTCGGCTATGCCCGTCCTGACAGCACACATCATCATCAGCGAAGAGGCTTTCCAGGCCGGCAGAAGCGAGCAGATTCTTGACCGCCTACAAAACTGCGTCGCCAAGCACTTCCCCGTTGAAATTAAACACTCCACATTCCAGCTTGAGACTGCCGAACACCTGGTCCACGAGCAGATTGAGTGCTCATAAAACCTTAAGACAAAAGGGTGTAACGAGAGCCGCCTATCGGACTCGAACCGATGACCTGCTGTTTACAAGACAGCTGCTCTACCAACTGAGCTAAGGCGGCTTCGACAATTCAACGAATCGTCATCACATAGTGTGCCATGAAGAACGGGGTCCCGACCAATCGGCCGCGACCCCGCACTTCACGTTTGTCAGTTCTTCGAACTCATCTCAGGCCAAGTCCTGAACGCAAGGACGCCATGATCGAAGCAGAATCAGAGCCCGACAACGTCAGCAGGTCCGTATGATCCTTAATGAACTCCGGTGTGCCTTTCGACTCACGGTTCGTGAAATTCGCGTTGCTCCACGTGTCGGTGGCGGTTGTCAGATAGTCGGTGACCGCGTTCACGGGCAGGGACGAAACCACGTCAGAGGAAACACCCACCTGAGAAGCGATCGTCTTCACCTGTTCCCAGGACTTCGTCGCATCCTGAATCACCGTACCGTTACCAGCCTTGAACTGGCCAGCAAAGTACGCCATCAGCCCCTGGTGAAGAGCCCCCCAGTGCTCAGGATCCCGCTGAGCAACAATCAGCGAAGCAGAGGTAGCGGCATTCGCGTATTCCATGCCGACCGTCCTCACGGGCTGGAACTCAATGTTGTATTCGCCATTGTCAGCGCCTGCGATCAAGTCTTCGCCAATCAGAACCTCAAGATTCGCGCAGTGGTGGCACGAGTAGTCGAAGTATTCGGTAACGGTCGGAAGAGAGTCATCAACCTGGCCGACACCAAGATGCGAGTAACGAATCGGCTGACCCGACGCGTAGTCACCCAAGTAATCACTGGGGTTCGCGCTCTGCGCTTCATTCTTTGCAGAAAGCTGCTGAGAAATAATCACACCAACGGTCGCAATCACTGCGATAACGATGACTGTAACGACTGCGATGATGATCGAACGTGTGCGACGCTCAGCCTTTTCCTGCGCTTCGCGCATCTGCTGAGCTTTCGCGCGCACGGAGGTATCCGTTACCTTCTTGCCTGCCATGGTTTTCCTTTCACAGGTCACATCTTTAAGGCAACCCTACCTAGCGCTAGGCACGTATGCAGTTCAGAGCGCGCCTCCGGTGACGAGGAACCATGTGGCACCTACCACGCCAACAGCAAGGAGGCCAGCAATCGCACGCACCCACACTGGGCCCAGCAGTCGCCTGACCGCAATGCTGGTTCCAACTCTCAGATCGGAAGAGGTTGGCATCAACCACGCTGAAACGATGGTCGCCAGGACAACGATCCACACGCCGATCGAGCCAATCGGTTCGGTCACTAACGGGTCGAGCGTCGCATTCGGATCGGATGCCAGAACAATGTCCAGTAGACGCATCCACTGTCCGCTTCCGCCGTGAGCAACCGTGTAGAGATTCCAGGCAAGATACGGGACGATTCCACCGATAGTCATCCCAAACACCACCTGCACCAGAGCGCGAATAAGGAGCAGTGGCGACGAGGCCACGGTCGCAGCGGTATCACTGGATCGCGCAATGCCAGCCCGAACACGGCGGTTTTCTCTATGTCGATGGAACGCGCCACCAAACGCCATGAAAAACATGAGCACGATGACCGTAGCAGTCCCCATCACTCCTGCGAACATGGGGATAAGAGCAAGTGGCATCGCAATGATGCACCCGAAGATCCACACGATTCTGGGAAGGTCAGCTTCATATCCCAGATCCTCATACGGGTCATCGACATCGAATTCATCCGACCCCGGAGCCGTCCACTGACCCGGAACCGCCACCGCATGAGGATCTACGTATCCGCCGACGGCCTGCCCATACATGCCAGCAGGTGCGCCATTCGGGTAGGTCAGCGGTTGAAAGTCCGCGGTGTTGCTGACCGTTTGCCCCATTCCCAGTTGGGGAATTGACGAGGCCGCGCTCCCCACATTCCACTCATCAGTTTCAGGGCGCGGAAGGAGCCTCGTCGATGGGTGAAGCGGAGAATCCCCAAACTGAACAGTTTCGTCGTTATTGGACCACGCCAGCATCCCTGACGAGGAGGCGACAACGCGGGGCTCATCTGCGACAACGGGGCGGACAGCGGAAACGTAGGGGTTCGCGAAGGCAGCGCTCCAGTCAAGCTGGTTGATCGACATGACGTCGCCGGGAAAACCGTAAAGTTCGACTAACGTTGCGACGACCTCGTCGGGTTCGGGGCGAGAATTCACGTCCGGAGACAGAGCCTGGTGAATGATCTGCGCAAATGAGAGCGGAAGTCCCTCAGTGTCCGGCTCGCCCGTCAGAACACGAGCAATAATCGCCTGAACATCGCCCGTGCCGTACGGAGGACGCCCGGTCGCAAGCGAGAGCAGGGTCGCCGACCACGCCCACCAGTCTGAATCATCGTCGGCCGGGCGAGCACGCAACAGCTCTGGAGCCGTGTAACCGGCAGTACCTGAAACCAGACCGGTGCGAGTGAAATGCTCATCCGCTTCACTCATTGCGATCCCGAAGTCAATCAGAATCGGGCCGTGCGGGGAACAAATAACATTCGATGGCTTGATATCGCGGTGAACGATCCGCGCGTCATGGACAGCCATCAATGTGCGCGCGAGACTGGCTGCAATCGCCGCAATCAACTCCGGCGCAAGCGGCTGGCCATTCATCAACGAGGCCAACGTCGGGCCCTCTACATATTCAGTCGCAATGAAGGGCTGCGAGGCATCGGTTTCAATGTCAACGACGTGGGCAACCCTGGCGGAGCGAACCGAATTCACGGTCGCAGCTTCACGTTGCAGGCGACGGCGAGATTCTTCGTCGGCGGCCAAAGCAGGGTGCACAAGCTTGAGGGCAACTCGATCGCCGCCCTCGTCCTCTGCAAGCCACACGGTACCCGCGCCACCCGTACCCAGCTGGGATACGAGCGTGTAGCCACCGATCTGATCGCCTTCATTCACCCGTTCAGATTACAAGGAGCCATGGGCAGATCGATTGAACAAACTCCGTGCGACGGTGAACAAGCGCAGTCTCAACAACACGCCACGCGGTGAACAAGCGCGGTGAGTAATGCGCACGACACACTGAAACCTGTTGCATAACCACGCCGTGTGCTAGGTTGAGAAAGGTTGCTCGCACGAGGAACCCGCCAGTGATGACGCTGGTGAACATCGACCCACTCGGATCGTCCGGCACGTACCTGCCGGTGGGAAGGAAAATGAATAATGGCAACTGTTACCTTTGACAAGGCAACCCGTATCTACCCGGGTAACGACAAGCCCTCGGTCGACCAGCTGGACCTCAAGATCGAGGACGGCGAATTCCTGGTCCTCGTCGGCCCGTCCGGTTGCGGGAAGTCCACTTCCCTGCGTATGCTCGCCGGCCTCGAAGAGGTCAACGGCGGTCGCATCCTGATCGGCGATAAGGACGTCACCAACGTTCCGCCAAAGAACCGCGACATCGCAATGGTCTTCCAGAACTACGCGCTCTACCCGCACATGACCGTCCGTGAAAACATGGGCTTCGCCCTCAAGATCGCCGGCACCCCGAAGGACGAAATCAACAGGCGCGTTGATGAAGCCGCACGCATCCTCGACCTTGAGCCCTACCTTGAGCGCAAGCCGAAGGCACTCTCCGGTGGTCAGCGTCAGCGCGTCGCCATGGGTCGCGCAATCGTTCGTAAGCCTCAGGTCTTCCTCATGGACGAGCCCCTGTCGAACCTCGACGCGAAGCTCCGCGTTCAGACCCGTACCCAGATCGCTTCTCTGCAGCGTGAGCTCGGCGTTACCACCGTGTACGTCACCCACGACCAGACCGAAGCTCTGACCATGGGCGATCGCATCGCCGTCCTCAACAACGGCCTCCTCCAGCAGGTCGGCACCCCGCAGGAAATGTACGAGCGCCCGGCAAACGACTTCGTCGCAGGCTTCATCGGCTCCCCGGCTATGAACCTCGGCTCGTTCACCGTCGACGGCACCAACGCTATCCTCGGCCCGGCACGCGTTCCACTCTCGCAGGCAACCCTCGACGCCCTCACTCCGGCAGACGGTGGCAAGATCACCATCGGTTTCCGCCCTGAAGGCCTCGAAGTTGTTTCCGAAACCGAAGAAAACACGATTCCGATCGAAGTTGAATTCGTTGAGGAACTCGGCTCGGATGCCTACGTTTACGGTCGTCTTGCAGGCTCTACCGAGGGCCTCGGATCCACCGACGAAGGCTCAGCGAAGCAGATCATCGTTCGCGTTCCTCCGCGCACTGCTCCGGCTCGCGGCGGCGTGATCCACGCTCGCATCCGCCCCGGCCAGCAGCATAACTTCTCTGCTGCAACCGGTATGCGTCTGCCTGAGTGATTCATCCACAGTTGGCCCCGTTCTCGTTGATAGTGACGAGGCGGGGCCAACTCATATCCCTGACGCCTGACCAGTGCCCCACTTTTGGTGGGTTGGCGCTTTCTCCTCAATAATTGCGTCCCTTTAAGCAATGAGAGAATAGAACTATGTCCGAATCACTAGAGATCATGGCCGCGACCGTTGATCCCTCGCTTCTTGATCTTCCTTGGGAAATTCCGCTGGAAGAATGGCCCGACGAGATCCTCGCGGCTCTCCCCCGTGGCATTTCTCGCCACATCGTGCGATTCGTGAACCTCTCTGACCGTGTGATCGCCGTAAAGGAAATTGGCCCGACCGTCGCACATCACGAGTACGAGATGCTTCGTGACCTCTCACGTCTTGGTGCCCCTTCCGTGCTCCCTACCGCAGTGGTCACCGGTAGGCACAGTGTTGACGGCGAGGAGCTCAATGCCGTCCTGGTCACCGAACACCTGCAGTTTTCCCTGCCCTACCGTGCTCTGTTCAGCCAACACATGCGCGCTGACACGGCAACACGTTTGATTGATGCCCTAGCGGTACTGCTTGTTCGCCTGCACCTTCTTGGTTTCTACTGGGGCGACGTTTCACTGTCGAATACTTTGTTCCGTCGAGACGCCGGAGCATTTAGTGCCTACCTGGTGGACGCAGAAACCGGCGAGCTCCACCCGAAACTCACCTCTGGCCAGCGCGAGTACGACGTTGATTTGGCACGAACTAACATCATCGGCGAACTCATGGATCTTCAGGCTGGAGAGTACTTCCCCGAAGACGCGGATCCCATTGAAGTTGGCGACCGTATTCGAAGCCGCTACGACGAATTGTGGAATGAGCTGACCGGAACAGAACTCATTGATTCTTCCCAGAAGTGGAAGGTTGCTCAGCGAATCGAACGCCTCAATGACCTGGGGTTCGACGTTGCTGAATTGAAGATGACATCGGTTGCCGGATCAACCGAACTGATGATCCAGCCGAAGGTCGTTGACGCCGGACATCATCATCGCAAGCTCATGCGACTCACCGGCATGGATGTTGGCGAGCACCAAGCACAACGCTTGTTGAACGACATCGCCACCTACCAAGCCACCTCGGGCACCCCGAACATGCCACTCGAATTGGCCGCACACCAGTGGTTGAACAACGCCTTCGAACCCGTCATGCGAGCAGTTCCAGCCGAGCTGAAAACCAAGCTCGAACCGGCTCAGATCTACCACGAGTTCCTTGAACACCGCTGGTACCTGGGCGAACAAGCCGGCCACGACGTTCCCCTCGAAGAAGCGATCGACTCGTACGTTGAAAAGATTCTTGCCGCCAAACGCGACGAAGAACGCTTCATCGACCAGACAGAAGAAGAAACCACCGCCGCATCAAACCCTGACCTCTGGTAAGAACAAGCGGTCTAGCCCCCAAGCGACTAACGTTGCAGGCAGACAACTGAACGAGAACACCCAAAAGGAACACGCATGGCATTCTCCAGGATTTTCGCGCACCGCGGAGCCTCATCCTTGGCGCCTGAAAACACGATCGCCTCCTTCGCGAAAGCAGCGGAGGTCGGTGCCCGCTGGTTCGAATTCGACGTCGACGTCATCGGCGACGGATCTTTGATCGTCATCCACGACGATAAGCTTCAACGCACAACGACCGGCAAGGGCGGCTACTACAACCTCAGCTTCTCCGACATTCGCACACTTGACGCCGGAAAGTGGTTCTCTGACACCTACCGGTTCGAACGAATCCCAGAAGTAGCTGACGTCATCTCATTCGCCAACTCGGCAAACATGGGCATGAACCTCGAGATCAAGCCCTGCTATGGTGGCACCGAACTTCGCGAAAAGCTGATCGAGAACCTCGCTGTTGCAGTTGATTCGGTCGCGAACACTGAGCGCTTCATCGTTTCTTCCTTCGACCACGAGGCCCTCGCACGCTTCCACGCTATGCGACCGAACATTAAGCTCGGTTGGCTGTTCGACCGCGAAAACCAACCCGGCCCTACCTGGCAACAGGGAGCTGATCTGCTGAGATGCACCGCAATTCACCCCGATGTCAACGGTCTCACCCCTGAAGAGGTCAAGGAAATGCGCGACGCAGGCTTCGACGTCAACGTCTGGACAGTCAACGATGTGGATCAAGCTCAGGAGCTCGCATCATGGGGCGTCACCGGTATCTTCACCGATCGCCCACAGGACTTCCCCGCTGAAGCACACGCGCTCTAAAACGCGCGTTTTAAAGTGCCACATTCCTGACGTAACGCACCGGGGTCGGCAGTTCGAATGAACTGCCGACCCCGGCCTCGTCAATAAGCAGTTGGCGCGATCATCACACGAGGACGCATCAATCGCAAGCGATACTAGCGGTCCTCTTTCGCACGCAGGTAACGCGACAGCGACAACTCTGCCACCGAATCAAACAGCAGAATAGCGCCGAGCACACCACCGAACTTCATCCAACCACGACGCGGAGCCTGCGCGCGCGCCGCGAGGGTCAGCAACGTCGTGCCGACGATAGCCTCGGCACCGGCAAAATACTTCACCAGATGCGGACGATCGACAGCGATTGAATGGTAGGACTCCCACAGAGGCTGAGCCGGTGAATCCGGTTCCTTCAGCATGATGTCCACGCTGCGACCGATCGCGTTTGAAATACCGCGAGCCATGTGGAGCTTCGCGCCTTCAACCTCATCGGCATCAATATGCCCCAGCAGGAAGCCCGCAACGGACTCGGGCAGACCAAGCGCCTTCACCGCAGCGACAACAGCGTCATCACCGAACAGGGACGTCGACTTGTACAGATCGTCAACGTTCGACCCGTTCACCGCGTCCGCAATCTTCTTCAAATTCGGACGTTCGCCGACGAGATCCAGGATCTCGTCGTCAACCTCTGTCGGCACATTGTGCGCGCCCGGAATGATCTTTGAGTCCATCGCCCAGTTGTGAATAACAACGTGTTCCAAGTGGTCATCCGTGACCAGGAAAATTTGGAACTCATCATCCTGCTTCGACAGGGTTATCAGTGGCAGTTCACCGAAGTTCCAACCGGCTTTTTCAACCGGAAGCTCAGCAAGAAGCAGGCGCTGGCCACCATTGCCCTCAAGATCGGCAAGATCGATACCCTCAAGCGCTGCAAGCAACGGCACCGACGACGCAGGTGTATTACCAATCTCAACGATTCGCGAGGATTCTGCCGGCTCATCGTCATCCAAGTCGTCATCCCACACGTCAGCAAGCGGACTGCCCCCTTCGGGAGTATGGTCCACGACCACGGTCGAAATACGGACTTCGCCCTCAAAACGGGATGCAAGCTCTTCGGCAAGATCCTCGATTGTGGGACCTTCAGAAATCGTATTGTCACGAACAACGCCAAGACGACCGCCAGAAACAGCGAAGTCAACGCCCACAAAGTGCGGGGCAGACGGATACCACTCGACTTTCGCTAGGATGGCGCGCTCATGCAACTCATTGATAACGGCCTTGGGATCAAGACCCGCGCCGATGATCATGCCTTCAACTGAAGTCCACACCTGGCCCATAGCGACCACCCTTCTTACGTCGAACTGTTCTAATCTCATCACGTTTCACCCGCGTTGTCGCTATCTGAGGCACTCTTTCAGCGAAAGCGCGCAAAACTTCCAGTGTGGCCGGACAAAAGTGCGCCCTCACGCATGCGAAACAGGGCTAAACGCGGAAAGGGCCCGCAGCCGTAGCTGCGGACCCCGTCCGTTGATCAGGTAAAAGATCAGGCCATCTTGGTTCCGACGGAACCAAGACGCTGGCAAGCCTCGACGACGCGAGCAGCCATGCCTGCTTCAGCAGACTTGCCCCACGAACGCGGGTCGTACTGCTTCTTGTTGCCGACCTCACCGTCGATCTTCAGGACACCGTCGTAGTTGCGGAACATGTGCTCCACGACCGGACGGGTGAAGGCGTACTGGGTGTCGGTGTCGACGTTCATCTTGATGACGCCGTTTTCGACTGCGAGGGCAATTTCCTCTGCGGTCGAACCGGAGCCACCGTGCATGACCAGGTCGAACGGACGGTTGTTCTTCCAACCAACCTTTGCTGCAACCTCTTCCTGGATGGTGCCCAGAATTTCGGGACGAAGCTTGACGTGACCCGGCTTGTAAACACCGTGGACATTACCGAAGGTCAGAGCGGTCAGGTAACGGCCGTTCTCGCCAAGACCGAGGGCCTCAACGGTCTTGAGTGCATCTTCGGTGGTTGTGTAGAGCTTCTCGTTGATTTCGCCGACAACACCGTCTTCTTCGCCACCGACAACGCCGATTTCGATTTCGAGGATGGTGTTTGCCTTCTGGGAGAGGGCGAGGAGTTCCTTGGCGATCTCCAGGTTCTCGGCGAGCGGAACAGCGGAGCCGTCCCACATGTGCGACTGGAAGGTCGGCAGATCCTGGGTTGCTTCAATCTCCATGAGCGGGCGGATCCAGGAATCAATATTCTGCTTTGCGCAGTGGTCGGTGTGCAGAGCGATGGTCACGCCGTAGTTCTTGGCGACCTCGGTTGCGTATGCAGCGAGGGCGAGCGAACCGGTGACGCGGTTCTTGATCGTCGAACCGGAAGCGTATTCAGCGCCACCGACGGAAATCTGAACGATACCGTCAGATTCTGCCTCGGCGAAGCCCTGGATAGCAGCGGTAACGGTCTGGGAAGAGGTCACGTTGATCGCGGGGTAGGCAAACTTGCCTTCCTTCGCGCGGTTCAGCATCTCGGCGTAGACCTCAGGGGTTGCGACAGGCACAGGAGCCTCCTATTCGAACGACAGATTTGTCACTGGCTATTGTTCCACACATCGCAAGTTTCATGTGAGGTAGGAAGTCCCTATTTCCTGCACATAAGTGCCTCTAAGGTGGACTTTTGCCCGTGCAGGCAACAAAAAAACAGCGTAGTTTTAGCTTCGCCATCCCGGCCTCGCCGATGAGGAACGAGGCCGCGCACATCACTGAAGCGTCAGGCCAAACTGGACGCGTGCGCCCACATCGCGATTGCCGCCGCGTGGCCAACATTCATTGAGCGCGTCGATCCTCGCTGGGTAATGTGGACGATCACCTCGGCAAGGTCGCTCATTTCCTGGCTCAAACCGGAGGATTCTTCGCCGAAAATCAGGCACGCTCGCTTCGGCAGTTCAGTGGATTCCAGTGGCTTGGAGCCCTCCACGTTATCGACGCCGACGAGGCTCATTCCGCGCTCTGCGCACGATCGGGCAAGGTCTTCGGGAGTCTGGCAGTGATCGATCTGCAGGTAGCGGTCAGTCACCATTGCCCCGCGACGATTCCAACGACGACGCCCGACGATGTGGACTCGGCTAGCTCCTAGCGCATTCGCAGTGCGCACGATAGACCCGATATTGAAGTCATGACCGAGGTTCTCGATTGCAACCTCGAACGGGAGCGCATGGGCTGCGATGTCTTCGCGGATCGCGTCCATCGTCCAGTAGCGATACTGGTCTTCAACGTTACGATGATCGCCGTTCTTCAATAGTTCAGGATCGTACTTTTCATCGGTCGGAAGCTCGCCAACCCACGGACCAACACCGGGCCTGCTTTCAGAAGCAGGCGTGGCCTCGCCCCCCATTGCACCACCGGAGAGCGCACGGTCTAGCACCTGCGCACCGCGCTCATCGGCGCTGACGACATCCTGATAATCATTACTCACGGGCATAACGATAGCGTCTTGCATTACATAGCACGCACAAGCGGGGGAAATAATGGCACGATTAAGACATGTCTCCACGTCATGCACTCTTGTCACAAGATGAACACATTGTCCGCCGTATGCGCACGCACTTCAAAGCCATCCTGGGCAATACGCTGGCTGAGCTGGTTCTGATCATTGTCGGCGTCTTCGCGTCGGTCTACCTACCGACTGAGTGGGCGCCCTACAGCCACGAGATCGTCTGGGCAATCGTCATCGTCGCGACATTCCCGATCTTCATCATGCCGTTCATCCGCTGGCTCACCACGACCTTCACGCTGACCACGAAGCGCATCATCACGCGCCACGGCATCATCAATAAGAAGGGTCACGACCTGCCTATCACGCGCATTTCCGACGTAGCAATGGACCGCGACTTTATCGACCGCCTGTTCGGGTGTGGCACTCTGACTCTGCAGACCAGCGCAGACGACCCGCTTGTCCTGCACGATGTTCCGCGCGTCGAATACGTTCAAGTTGAAATCTCGAACCTGCTGTTCAACGACATTCACGGCGCAATCGTCGCAGATCCCGAATAGACCCTTATCCATGTCTTTCCCCGATATTCCACATAGGATAAAGACATGACTGATAACGAAATCGCGCCCAAGGCGCTCACTGACATGCCACCTGTTTCCGCATGGCTTTCCGACATGGACGGTGTTCTGGTCAAGGAAAACCGCGCGCTTCCCGGAGCTCAGCAGTTCCTTGAGGCACTGCGCGCCAAGAACATGCCATTCTTGGTTCTGACGAACAACTCAATCTTCACCAACCGCGACCTGTCTGCTCGACTTGAACGGTCCGGTTTGGATGTTGCCGAGGAGCATATTTGGACTTCGGCAAACGCAACCGCAGCATTCCTGTCGCAGCAGTCACCCAACTCGTCCGCATTCGTGATTGGCGAGGCCGGACTGACGACCGCGCTCCACGGCGCCGGCTACATCATGACCGATCAGGATCCTGAGTACGTGGTGCTCGGCGAGACACGTAACTACGACTTCAACGCGATTACCCGAGCAATCCGACTGATCGAAAGTGGCGCAAAGTTCATCGCCACCAACCCGGACGTCACGGGTCCCTCGGATGAAGGCACACTGCCCGCCACCGGTTCGATCGCAGCAATGATCACCGCAGCCACCGGTAAGCGCCCCTACTTCGTCGGCAAACCGAACCCCGTGATGATTCGCGCAGGTCTGAACAAGATCGGCGCTCACTCTGAGCACGCTGCAATGGTCGGCGACCGCATGGACACGGATATTCAGGCGGGTGTTGAAGCCGGTCTGCGCACGCACCTTGTGCTGTCCGGCTCAACGTCAATCGAACAGGTCGAACAGTATCCATACCGCCCATTCGGAATTCACGAGGGTATTGGTGAGCTGATTGAGCTGGTCGAGGCAATCGCCGGCTGACCGCCTGTTTTCCCTTCTCGGGCTGAATGCTCGAGCTCTTGACGATACTGCCCCCAGCCTGAAGTGAACTGTCCTCCGGAAGAAAACTGAATAAATCAGTCCAACTTCCGGGAGACAGTTCAAAGGTTGGGGGCACTTTCGTATACGGCCGGCTACGGAGCGAGAGATGTGGCGAAAGCGTCCCATCCTCTATGCCCACCTACCGTCACCTCATCCTCTATGCCCACCTACCGTCTAGACTGTGAAGCATGACGAATGACTCTCAAAAAGCCCGCCTGTCCGAACTCGTCAAGGAACTCGCCGTCATCCACGAAAAGGTGACTCTGGCTTCCGGTCGCGAATCTGATTTCTACGTTGATATGCGTCGCGCAACGCTTCATCACGAAGCTGCGCCCCTGATCGGCCACGTCATGCTCGATCTTTTGGAAGAATCCGGTTTCGCTCCGGGCGAAGACTATGTTGCAGTTGGTGGCCTGACCATGGGAGCAGACCCCGTTGCAGCCGCAATGATGCATGCCGCTTCTTCGCGTGGCCTCGACCTTGATGCTTTCGTTGTGCGCAAGGCTGCCAAGGATCACGGCATGAAGCGTCGCATTGAGGGGCCGGACGTGGTCGGCAAGCGCGTGGTTGTCCTCGAAGACACCTCGACCACTGGCGGTTCACCTCTGGAAGCTGCCACTGCTCTGCGTGAAGCAGGAGCCGAGGTCGTTGCTGTTGGAGTCATCGTTGACCGCGCAACTGGCGCTAAGGAACGCATCGAGGCTGAGGGATTCCCCTACTTCTATGCGCTCGGTCTTGAAGACCTCGATCTGGCCTGATTTCACGGTAGGAATCTGATGCGAAATCAACTCTTTCCGGGACGTTGCTCAGTGTGTTTGAGCGCGGTTGCAGGTCTCACGCTTACTCTTGGCGCATGCTCACCATCGCCCAAGGCAAGCCCACAATCTGCCCCCACAGCGCAGTCAATCGGATCTGAGGCTGGAGCGGGGATCTATGCCGATCCTCAATCAACCCAAGCGCTTCCCGAGATGAGCGCTCCTTCAGCGGGCTGCCAAGCGATGGATGACATTCTCGTCCAGGCACTCGAGTCCTTACCTGAAGGACAAGCCTTTACTGAAGCAACAGTCTCAGGCAATTCCACCACTGCAACTACCGCGTGGGCTTCTTTCGTCAAGGCTTTTGCCTCGGCACAAACTGATGCTCTGGTGCAAGCAGGATCGGTGGATTCCACTGGTACTCATGCAACGGAGGCGTTCAAAGCGTACGCGGATGCAAGTGCGCGCCTGTCTGATGGCTCCTTAAACGAATACGTTGATGATCGGGCTGCAGAAGAAGCAATTAAGACCGGGAAGATGCCCGAGTTGAACCCCGAATATGCATCAACTGTGGAGCTCTTCAACTCCGCGCACATCACCTTGACCGACTGTCTTCCGCACTGGCCAATCGTGTTCTAAGACAGAGTTCCAAGGCAGATCTCCAAGGAAAATCTCAAGACCAGTAAAGATCTCAAGACCAGTAAAGACTCTCGCTTCCCTATACTGACGAACGAGGCCCCTCAGTTTCCTGAGGGGCCTCGTTACGTGCCGGCAAACTGGAAAGCTACCGACCTGCTAGATCACGATTCTCTTTACGGGAACGGGCGAATGACCCACGGTGCGGTGTTGGAGTATCCGTAGCTAGTCCACACGGAATCAACACGAGCCGGATTCCCCATCCAGTCGGTGTGGACAACCCGCTCATTACCCAAGTAGAGCGACACATGCGTCACTACGCCACCCGACGTGTAGAAGATCAAGTCACCACGTTGCCTTTGCGACAGCGGAAGATATTGGAATCCGGAGTAGTTGTAGAGCTCCTGCGAGGTGCGATAGTCAGGCCACGCATGCTTGAGCACGTTAATCGGTTGTGGATCAAGGCCACCTGCGTGTAGTGCTTGAAGCACCAAACCCGAACAGTCAAAGCCCAAGTTGTACGGGCCAGCTCCACCCCAAGTGTAGGGCGATCCCACCTGCGCCAAGGCGTAGGAAATCATTGCTTCAATGTGTTCGGAGCGACTTGCGCTAACCGAAACGGTCGGCGCAACTTGATACTGGTCGACATACCAGGAATACCCGGTTCCCATCGCGTTCCATGTGCGCTCATCGACGACGCCCGTTTGTGGCAGGCCCGCTCGACGCTGGAAGTTACGCACTGCCGACATAAAACTACTGTCAACGGACGCCAGCTTCATCGTGTGCCAGATACCTAGGCGCTGTTGAACGATTCTGACTTTCACGCCGTTCATGCCGTAGGTCAGAGTATTGGTAGCCCATCCAAGGGACTGAATTGACATTGTCGGTTGTAGATAGCCGGCAGGAGCTTGGTAGTTGACCCATTGACCCGACGAGAGGAAGTTGTACCATTTCCCGTCGATCGTGCGACCAGCATTCGCCATGATGCCTGTAGACGGTTCCAGGTAGTACCAATCTAAACCAACCCGTTGCCATCCAAGACCGACTTCACCTGAAGGCTTGCGGTAATGCCAGCCATCTGCGCGCTTGTACCATCCGGTCAACATCGCGCCGTTAGATGCGAACTCATAGGAGTTCCCGCCGATAGTTCGCTCGCCTGTCGCCATGATGCCCATAACGGGATCAAGGTAGTACCAATCTAAACCAACCCGTTGCCATCCAAGACCGACTTCACCTGAAGGCTTGCGGTAATGCCAGCCATCTGCGCGCTTGTACCATCCGGTCAACATCGCGCCGTTAGATGCGAACTCATAGGAGTTCCCGCCGATAGTTCGCTCGCCTGTCGCCATGATGCCCGTAACGGGATCAAGGTAGTACCACGTACCTCGATCATTCAACCAGCCGTAGGTTTCGTACCCGGATGCGTTGAGGTAACGCCAACCGTCAGAGTTTGATACCCAGCCGGTCTTCATCTTGCCATTGGCATCGAAAGTGTAGGTCCTGCCACCAATTGACTTGGAAGCATTTTCAACCATGACGCCATTTGATGGATCGAGGTAATACCACACCCCATTCAGACCCAGCCAGCCGAGGTACTCGACGCCATTGGAATCAGAATAGCGCCAGCCTTCCTTCAACTTGGTCCAGCCGGTAGACATTGCACCCGAAGAGTTGAACACGTAGGTGGTTCCATTGATCGCGCGTCGGCCGGTCTGCATGATTCCCGTGGACGGATCAAGGTAGTACCACGTACCTCGATCATTCAACCAACCATGAACTTCAACGCCGAACGTAGTCGCGTAATGCCACCCATCGGGCATCTCAACCCAACCGGTCAACATCGCGCCGGAGGCATTGAAGAAGTAGGTTTCGTTTCCCACTTGCTTCTGGCCGGTGACCATCTGTCCCGTTTCAGAATCGAGGTAGTACCACGTACCTCGATCATTCAACCAACCTGTGGTAAGAGCACCAGACGCGGATGCGTAGAACCACGAATCAGAGTTGCGGAACCAGTTACTTGCCATGGTCCCGTTCGCATCGAAGTAGTAGGTGGAGCCGTTAATACGCGCCCACGAGTCTTTCAGGAGCGTCCCATCGGGTTGCTTCCACTGCCAGACGCCGGAGTAGATCCATGAACCTTCAGGGGATTGCAAAGGTTCGTGGGCAGTCGTCTTTTTCGGGGTAGCGACAGGAGCTACGGTTTCAGCTCCTAGAGGTGAAGTACCCTCCTGATTCTGCGGGTTTTCTTGGGGATCGCTCTGGGTTGCGACGGTCAAAGGTGCGCTTTCACCGTTTTCGTCAGCAAACGTGGCGACGTTCGTCGACAGGACAAGCCCAGAGATAACACACGCGCTTGCCAATGTACGCCACGGGACTTGGTGTGAAACTCTCATTGTTCCCCTTGTATTGCAATTCCGTAGATGGCACCAAGATCAGCCACATTGGATTACTAGTAAATACTACTCAGGAATCACCTTATCGAATGGCGCACGTTACTGTACAGCAGCGAATCACGACGAAATGAGCACGTCGACTTCCGGACTATCCAGCACATCGAACAATTTCACGTTCGGGGTTGCGCGGATTTTACGAGGACGACCAGACGTTCAGGAACGCCATACTCCAGAAGCGTCGAAGGAGTAGGTTTTTCCACCAATATTCTTCGAGGTGTTTGCGACCATGATGCCCGTTGAGGGATCCATGTAGTACCAGTAGCCGTTCACGATTGCCCAGCCAACAGCCTCGGCACCACTGGTTGAGGAGTAGTGCCAACCATCGCTCAGACGTGCCCAGCCGGTAGACATTGCACCCGAAGCGTTGAACACGTAGGTGGTTTCATTGATCGTGTGGCGTCCGGTCTTCATGATTCCCGTGGACGGATCAAGGTAGTACCACGTTCCTCGATCATTCAACCAGCCGTAGGTTTCGTACCCGGATGCGTTGAGGTAACGCCAACCGTCAGAGTTTGATACCCAGCCGGTCTTCATCTTGCCATTGGCGTCGAAAGTGTAGGTCCTGCCACCAATTGTCTTGGAAGCATTTTCGACCATGACGCCATTTGATGGATCGAGGTAATACCACGCCCCATTCAGACCCAGCCAGCCGAGGTACTCGACGCCGTTGGAATCGGAATAGCGCCAGCCTTCCTTCAACTTGGTCCAGCCGGTAGACATTGCACCCGAAGAGTTGAACACGTAGGTGGTTCCATTGATCGCGCGTCGGCCGGTCTGCATGATTCCCGTGGACGGATCAAGGTAGTACCAGGTGCCGTTCAGCTTGAGCCAGCCGAAGACGCGGTCACCTAATGCGTCGATGTAGCGCCAACCTTGCGACATGGAGACCCAGCCGGTCTTCATCTTGCCGTCAATGTCGAAGAGGTATAGCTTTCCGTTGATGATCTTCTCCGTGTCTGCGATCATCTTGCCGGTCGTCGGATCAAGGTAGTACCAGGTTTCGCCGAGCTTGAGCCAGCCGGCGGTGTGTAGGGCTCCCGCATAGCCTCCTGAAGGCTGGAAATAGTACCAAGTGCCATCCTCTTTGTACCAACCGGTATTCATCCAGCCTGTTGATTCAAAGTGATAGATGTGCCCATTGATTTTTGCCCAGGTTGACGCAATCTGGAGACCCGTGCCATTGGCAGCCCAACGCCAATCGCCACCAATGTTCTGCCAGTTTCCTCCGGACGGGGCGTAGGGAGTGGTGGAGGTTGTCACCGTTGAAGGGGAGAAAGGATTTACGCCCGACTGCAGGTCCATCTGAGCTGCTTGCGGAATACTTACCCCTGTTGCACTCTGCGCGGAGTCGGCGCTTGTCGCTTTTACTCCGGGAATGATGAGCGCGGCAGCTACGAGGCCAAGCAGAGCCGTTCGCTTCGTCATACGCAGTTTCATTGGCGAGTTCTTCCTTCAATCGACTGATCGTTGATGGGAGTCAACAGACACACGTCGAGCAGACATGTCATTACAGAGTATCGGTGAACAAAATGAGGGAGCAAGAGCTAAACCACATTATTATCACCAATCACATTAGTAACAGTAGCCCCATTAAGTGCTGGTATGCACTCACATATGCGGAACAGCCCGCATCACACGACGCGTCAAAGAACGCGGAGCAAACTTCATCAACGCCATCCCGACCTTCGCAGGAACAGTCGGCGTGACCAACACTTTCCCGCGACGCACCGCGTCAAGGCCAGCAGTCACAACTTCCTCAGGGGTCGCCAAGAACGCACCCGGCATCTCTTCCATATCGACACCAGCCTTTGTAAAGAATTCAGTACGAACCGGCCCCGGCATAACAGCGGTAGCAGTCACTCCCGAGCCTCGTAATTCCTCCGACAGGCCCTCGGTGAACGCAACGACCCACGCTTTATGCGCGGAGTAGGTGCCCGCCCCTGTTCGCGACGCTACCGACGCCGTGTTGATGATGGCACCTCGGTGACGCACGCGCATCGACCGAGCTGCATGATGCGACAACACCATCACCGCACGAACCATGACATCCAAGCCATAGAGCTCAGCATCAAGGTCGTTGTCAGGGAAGGACGTACCTAGCCCGAATCCGGCATTATTCACCAGCAGATCGATGGGCTTCAGAGCCGAAGCGCCCACTTCAGCACCACCCACATCCAGACGCTCAGCGACGCGAGCCAGCTGGTCAGGATTCGCCAAGTCAGCGACAATCACCTCTGCGTTAATCCCCGCGTAGGCGTGAAGTCGCTCCGCAAGCTGGTGCAATGTCGCTTCACTCCGTGCCACCAGGACCAGATCATGGCCACCTGCAGCCAGTTGCCAACAAAACTCTTCGCCAATGCCCGACGTCGCGCCGGTAACAAGTGCAGTTCCCATGAGATAAGCCTACGAGGCAAAGCACGCCATCGTCAGGGACCTTCACCCGCAACTACCGCAGGAGCGAAAAAGACTGACAAACAGGTCTTTGGTGAACAAGCGCGGTCAATCCCTGAACAAGCGCGGACTCAAACCCCGAACAAGCAAGGTCGGAGCCTGCCGGCTAGGGTTTATCCCATGAGATTTGCTACCTGGAACGTCAACTCCATCCGCACCCGCGTCGATCGCGTCATCGCTTTCCTTGAACGCTCGAGCACAGACGTACTGGCGATGCAGGAAATTAAGTGCAAACCCGACCAGTTCCCCGTCGACCAGTTCACCGAAGCGGGGTACGAGGTTCGGATTCACGGCCTGAATCAGTGGAATGGTGTTGCGGTAGCCTCGCGCCTACCGATTCTTAAGGTCGAGGATCATTTCGCGGGCCAACCCGCATTTGGGAATCCTCCGGTTGTGGAGGCTCGCGCACTCGGCGTTACTGTCGAATCGCCCGATAGCTCACCATTCACGATCTGGAGCCTGTATATCCCGAACGGTCGTGAGCTGACCGACCCTCATTACGTCTACAAGCTCGAGTGGCTACGCGTCTTGAAGGAAAACGGTGTGAAGTGGCTGTCTGAGGACCCGAAGGCGCAGATCGCCATGGTCGGTGACTGGAATGTCGCCCCCTTTGATGAGGACGTGTGGGACATGACCGCATTTGCCGACGCCACCCACGTCTCACAGCCCGAGCGCGACGCATTCTTTGCTTTCGCCGATGACGGGTGGGACGAAATCACCCGCGACCGCGTCACCAACTACACCTACTGGGATTACCAGAAGCTACGCTTCCCGAAGAATGAGGGCATGCGCATTGACTTTGTGTACGCCTCCCCCGCGTTGGCGTCGCGTGTGGTTGAGGCTCAGATCGATCGGGATGAGCGTAAGGGCAAGGGCGCGTCGGATCATGTGCCAGTCATCATCGACATTGCCGACTGACCACTTGGGATCAGAACCGCCTTCGCGCCTGACAGTTAGGCATTCACGAGGCCCTGCAATTGGGCGTTGAGCTGCGACCATTGTTCCTTATGCCAGGGGCCGAATTCTTGTGAACCAAGGAACGCTGCGGTCGCGTCGTGTTCACGGTCAACCCAGAGGAACGAGCCTGAGACTCCGAAGTGGCCGAATGTTGTGGCCGGGGCATCTGGGGCGGTCCAGTGCGGGTTCTTCGTTCCCCGGATTTCAAGGCCGAGTCCCCACGGGCACGGGTTATGCCGACCGTATCCGGGGACAACGCCCGCGAGGTTGGGGAACTGCGGGGTTACCGCTTCAGTCGATAGCGCATCGCTGATCAAAGTTGGATGCAGGAGCTCCTGGCCGAGGATCAGCAGGTCATCAATACTTGCTCGCCCAGAGCGTGCGACTGAACCGGGAACGTCCGCCGTTGTCATGCCCAGAGGCTCGATCACGGATTCTTCAATCCATCGACCGATGTCTGTTCCCGTTGCTTCGGCAACCGCATCACCAAGGATCTCGAAACCGGCGTTGGAGTAAACACGTCGTTTTTCGACGCCGAACTGTGCATCGCGAGATTCTGCGGGCAAGCCCGAGGCGTGAGCCAGAAGGTGGCGAATCGTGGACCCTTCGGGACCAGCCGGATCGCCCAAACTGATAAAGCCTCGCTGGACTGCAACCAACGTTGACCATGCCATCAGAAGCTTCGTGACAGACGCCAGCGGATAGACGGTCGACGTGTCACCAACCTTGACCAGGGTCTGTCCCCCAGCATTCAACGCATACGCATGAGCAAAAGGAATATCCATCAGTTCGCTCGTGATCACTGCCATGCGTGTCCCCTTCTGCGTTGTGACGCTCGCTCGATTGTTCGGGCCGTGCTGTTATCGGTGTGCCCCCCTATTCTAAACGCGCCCTTATCGGCCACGAGTTCTGGTGACAAGCGCACGTGTGGGGCGCGCGTTGAAAACCCGCGCCCCACACGGCCTCGTGAATCAATCAGCAGGAGAAGATGTCCGGCTCTTCACCTTCTGCGACTACCTGCATCGACAGAGTCTCCAAGTCTTCGGAAACATCGACGCGAACGGTCGAACCATCGCCAACCTCGCCGGCTAGAAGCATCTTCGCCAGCTTGTCACCGATTTCCTTCTGGATCAGGCGACGTAGCGGACGAGCACCGTAAGCCGGGTCGTAGCCAATCCGGGTCAGCAGACCGCGGGCAGGCTCGGACACGTCGAGCGTGATGCGACGGCCCTCAAGACGCTTCGCGAGCTGGCCGACCATCAGGTCAACAATGCCAGCCAAGTCATCCGCCGACAGCGGGTCGAACATGACCGTCTCATCCAGACGGTTTAAGAACTCCGGCTTGAATGCATGACGCACCGTCTCCATCACCGCATCAGTCTTCATCTCTTGCGTCAAAGACTGATCGGATAGGAACTGCGAGCCAAGGTTCGATGTCAAAATCAAGATCGTATTCCTGAAATCAACCGTGCGACCCTGACCGTCAGTCAAGCGACCATCGTCGAGAACCTGAAGCAGAATGTCGAAGATCTCCGGATCAGCCTTTTCGACCTCATCCAAAAGGATCACCGAATACGGACGACGGCGAACAGCTTCGGTCAGCTGACCACCCTGCTCGTATCCAACGTATCCCGGAGGGGCGCCGACGAGGCGCGCGACCGAATGCTTCTCGGAGTACTCCGACATGTCGATGCGAATCATCGCTCGCTCATCATCGAAGAGGAACTCCGCCAGCGACTTCGCCAGCTCCGTCTTACCGACACCCGTCGGACCGAGGAACAGGAACGAACCGGTCGGACGATTCGGATCCGCAATCCCCGCACGGGAACGCCGAACCGCATCGGACACCGCCGCGACGGCCATCTTCTGACCAATCAGTCGATGCCCGATCGCATCTTCCATGGTCAGAAGCTTCTCGGTTTCCGTCTGTAGGAGCTTACCGGTCGGGATACCCGTCCAGGACTCCACGACTTCCGCAATCTCAGCCGGCCCAACCTTCTCTGCGATCATCGGCTCGCCGGCTGCTTCATCTTCCGCTTCAGCGTTCGCCTCGGCTTCGCCAATCTGGCGTTCGACCGCGGGGATTTCACCGTTCTGAAGCCTTCCGGCTTCTTCCCAACGATTCTCACGGATAGCAAGTTCCAACTGAGTACGCAGTTCATCCAGCTGAACGCGCAGATCACCGACCTTGTTATGCCCGGCCTTCTCTGCCTCCCAGCGTCCAGTTAATGCAGTCAGCTCTTCCTGCTTATCAGCGAGGTCCGCACGAAGCTTCTCTAGGCGAATCTGGGTCGCTTCATCCGTCTTATCCGAATCAGATTCGGTCAGATAGGATTCTTCCATTCGCAGACGATCCACCTGGCGACGCAACTCATCGATCTCGATCGGGGAAGAATCAAGTTCCATCCGCAGACGAGACGCAGCCTCATCAATCAAGTCGATCGCCTTATCCGGCAGTTGACGCCCCGTGATGTAGCGATCCGACAAGGTTGCCGCCGCAACGAGCGCACCATCGGAGATTGTCACCTTATGGTGAGCCTCGTACTTCGGCGCAATACCGCGCAAGATCGCAACCGTATCCTCAACGGACGGTTCGCCGACGAAAACCTGCTGGAAACGACGTTCCAGAGCCGGGTCCTTTTCAATGTTCTCGCGATACTCGTCCAGCGTGGTCGCGCCAACCATGCGCAGTTCGCCACGCGCAAGCATCGGCTTGAGCATATTGCCAGCATCCATCGCACCTTCAGACCCACCACCGGCACCGACGACCGTGTGAAGCTCGTCGATAAAGGTGATGACCTGCCCGTCAGAGCGCTGGATTTCTTCGAGGACAGCCTTCAGACGCTCCTCAAATTCACCGCGGTATTTCGCGCCTGCCACCATCAATGCCAGGTCGAGAGCAATAAGCGTCTTATCCTTCAGGGATGCCGGAACATCGCCCGCGACAATACGCTGAGCCAACCCTTCGACAACCGCAGTCTTACCCACACCGGGCTCACCGATGAGGACAGGGTTGTTCTTCGTACGACGCGACAGTACCTGCACAACGCGACGAATCTCCGCGTCACGACCGATCACCGGGTCGAGCTTGCCTTCGCGAGCAACCTCGGTCAGGTCTCGCCCGTACTTCTTGAGAGCTTCGAAGCTCCCCTCCGGGTCAGGTGATGTAATCGGATTCGGACGGAGCGTCTTCAGAGCTTCCTCCAAAGCGGTGGGCGGTGCCGCGTTGTGAGAAAGAATGGTGCCGGCCTCACTCTTTGACGCGGCAAGCGCAATCATCAGGTGTTCAGTCGACACATAAGCGTCGCCAGCCTTTTCTGCACGCTTCTGAGCGTCGTTGATGACTCCCATCAGAGCCTGGTCTGCCTGAGCGTTTTGGGCGGTCGAGCCTTGAATACTTGGCAATGCGAGCAGAGCGTTACGCGCTCTCGCGCCGATCGTCTTACGGTCGGCACCGACAGCATCGAGAAGCGCCGTCGCAATTCCTTCGTTCTGAGTCAGCAGAGCATTCAAAAGATGCAGGGGCGTAACTCCCGGGTTGCCAGCTGCCCTGGCTGACTCGAGCGCAGAGCCAATAGCTTCCTGCGCTTTCGTCGTGAATTCGTTGGTCATATTTCCTCCAGTGACGCATTGCGTCGAGATATGGGCACGTGGCGATCCCACGTGCGTCTGCATATATCAACGCTCCAAAGTTGAGTCTATTCCACTCAACTTTATTTTTCTCGCCGAAAACTCAACTTCCACCCCTTCCGCTTCCCCATTCACGAGGCCAGCTACTCACCCTTAGCTGACAAAGGTGATCTGACAAGCGAAAACCCCGCCCGACACATGCCGGGCGGGGCCTCGTCCATACAAACTGGATCAGGCGGTAGCCACATCCTCACGGCGCGCCATTGCAGCCTCGAAATCCTTCGTCCCCACGAAGATTTCATTCGTGTACGGGTTACGGCCAAGCTTGCGCGAACGGTAGATCACGTAGCCGAGAGCCAGAATGTTGGCAGCCAGAGCGAGAATCGAAACAAACAGGTTTACATTCGGATTATTCACGGACTGAACCGAGAAATTCGAGTAGTCCTGGAACGCGGGAACAACCTGCGCGAACATACACCAGAGAGCCAACGTATTTGCACGATTCTGGATCCAACCACCCTTATTCCAGAAGGCGTTGGCAACCGTCGGTGCAAGAAGCAGGGCAACACCGCAGTACCAGGCGTGAGTCGGCAAACAGTTGTAGGTGTAGCAGAAGTTCCAGAGGTCGTAGGCGACAATGAACACCCACGTCATGTCTGGCCAGAGCATGTCCTGCTTCTTTCGAGAAGCGTAGATACCAAACCAGCCGGTCATCAGGAAGATATTGATCAGACCCGCGATGCCATTGAAGACATTGTGCCAACCGCCCATCAGCGTGACACCTTCGGAGGAAACCCAGGTCGTGCCGAATGCGCGGAACGCCGACTCAAAATCAGAGACAACGGCAATCAGAATGTTGATCGCAACAATAACGAACGGGAAGCACTTGAATGCATGTGAACGACCGATTTTTCCCCAGCCATACTTCAGCATCATGAAGCCAATACAGCCAGCAGTTGCCGCATAGAGCTTCGCATAGTGGAACCAGCTATTCATGTGCACGTAGGTCGGGTTATTGAGCGCCCACTCGGCACCCTGTCCAGCACCTACGTAGATCGCAATGAAATAGACCGTCAAAATAGCCGGCAGTACAAGGAAACAGAAGATGCCTCCCGCCTTTGTACGACGCGCGATCTCATTCGCTCCGATGAGCGCAGCGAAAACTAGCACCCATCCAATCCACTGATATGCGGCATGTTCGCCGTAGACCTCGAACAACATTGTTCTTGCCTTCCTTGCACTCACAGGACGCTGAGTCGTGACACGGACTCAAGAAATGAAGGTCCACCCTTCGGGGTCAAGATCCAGATTCAAAGCGCGCGCCACTACAGATATGAACTGACTCACACAGTCTAGGGCCAACATTTACACCCTGTCAATCACTGTTTGAGCTCCGCGCATTCCCTCAATGAAGAAATCCTTCATCAATCGAGTTGAACGAGATCGTCAATCTGGAGGGTGTGGGCGACGATTCGTTTAACCGCCGCTTCGCTGATATCCGGGCGCGTTCTCATCAGGGAGATCAGACCGACGATAAGCATGTAGAAGGTCTCGTAAAGGTCACCAATTTTGATCTCATGGTGTCGGCGGAAATCTTCTACGGTGTTATCCACAATGAAGTGCGCGATACGGTCGGCCGCGCGGTCAATGAACTGCAGATACAGTTGCCCGTTCCCAGTCCCCGCCAAGCTCATGCTGAATGGACTGTCTTGATCGATGATCGAACACATAAGATGCACTGCGTCATCAAGAGCTTTATCAACGTTTCCGAGTTCTCGCCCCTCGTTCCACTGACGAACCTGAGCGAGAAAGTCATCAATCACACTGTCGAGGACCGCCGAGGCGGCTTCATCTTTGGTCGCAAAGTAGTGGTAGAACAGGGAGCGCGTGAGGTTCGCTCGCTTCGAGATTGAAGAAACCGTCATCGCTGTAGCCCCACGCTCAACAATCTCAGCTCGGACAGCGTCGAGGATGTGAGAACGCGTCGTTTCACCGCGCTCATTCAGCAGGGGATAAGCTGTAGCCCGCGATGTGAGCGGAGTGTCCATCACATCCCCCCCCCCTTTAATAAATGACTGTGTCTGCCACATGATCGGCAGAGTTCCTACGCTAGTGTCGCGAACAGCGCACTATTCGCTGTAGTCGCCGTTCATGTCAGATTCCGATGGAGCTGGGCCAAATTTCTGATCTACTTCCTCAAAGAAGGCGGAAATTGTGCCGATTCCGCATTTGCACTGAGTAACAAGCTGCGCGTCAGAAAGCCCCCACTCACAGTCCAAGTTCACTTCTGCCAGAATTCGAATCTCTCCGTTCTTTTCAGTAAACGAAGCCATCGGCCACAGGTGAGTCGCATGCCAATCTTCAATCAGTAGCTCGACTTCTGACCTCAGCTGAGCATCAACGGGGGTGCTTCGAAAGGCAATAATTGTGAAGATTTCATTCTTCTTGCCGGTGATCCGGAACACGTACTGATTCGAATCGAAACCTGTCACAAAGTCACCCTCGTCGTCGATCTCCCAATTCCAACCCTGTGAGTCAAAAAAGAACCCGACACGTTCAAGGGTGACTGGACGAGTCAGATCCAGCTGATCGGGCTGGTCCGAACGATCCTGCACATCATCTGCCGAAGAAGCTCCCCTACCTTGGTCTTCCCCGTTGTCATCTTCACTGGGAACCTGAAGGGACTGGAGTTCTTGCAGGTCTGCGTCTACATCTAGGACGAGGCCGTCTTTGGCAGAAGCATCCTTTTGCACTTCATCTGCTACTTGGGCATTCAAGATCTTCCTAATTCGATCAAAGATTCCGCTCATAACGACAGCTCCTCGTTCAGTGCTTCAAAGAATTGCATCCCCGTGCCAAGCGCACAATCGATCTGCTGGTAGAGCTGTTCGTCCGTTGCTCCAGACTCCCAGTCAACAGTGTTCTCTACTCGAATATTGACGACTCCCTGATCGTTAAGGGTCGAGCAGACTTTCGGCCAGAGGTGCTTCCTATGCCAGTCAGCAATAAAAGCACGTGCCTCTGGTAGACGGTCCGGATTGATGGGGTTACCCCAGCCACCCAGGATATGGAGAATCTCTTGCTTCGTTCCAGTCAACAAAAAATAAAAGGTGTAGCCATTCCAGCGACCACCCAAATCGCCTTCATTATCAACGAACCACGTCCAGCTACGTTGATTGAAAAGATCCTTCAGGCGGTCTTGAGTTACCGGGGTAGGAATCTTCAATCGATCTGCGCTGTTTGACTCGATGTAACCCATGCTTTCCTTCCCCTTTTTAACGAAATTACCGTTTATCTCTACCAATAACGCTAAGAAACGCATTGTTTCACGATGTCGATACCTGCGCTGAACCGTTCTCCATTCAGGGATGAGCAGTCATCCCAGGCAATCACGTGCCATGGCATCGTTGCCGACCCACCATTGTTCCCAGTCTAGAAGAGACCATGTAGAAATCATTTTGCATTTAGCGTCAATCTGGTGTGTACATGGTCCATGTCAGAATCTTGATATGAATGCTGGCGTCTTCTTCATTTAAAGCCCAAACAGCGCCATGCACCCTCGTGGGCATCCCTCTTCCAAACGCTCGGCGACTGACAGTCCCGGAAAAGAAACACGAACGCCCTCGCAGTTTTTCAGTGAAGAGGATCTTCCCTGTCACTCTGGAAGAAGCGAACCAAGAAGAACCTCGTCGACGCCGAGGAAAACACCCAGGGTGGACGTGAGGGCGAGGCGGTATCACTACCAGCCTCGCCCTCACGCGAAAGAAACTGTCAGGACATCACTGCCACTGATACGGCGAACCTATCTGAGTGGCGCGGATTTGCGAACGCTTACGATTCGTCACCACCAGCCAGATGATGCCGGCAATCAGTAGGATCAGACCAAGAATTCCGATTCCCGTCGCCCAAGCAACTCCCGACATTCCAGCCCCCACCAAATCGTCGGCGGTAACACCAGAAATTGCCATCAATCTAGTGGTTTCACCCTCACATTCAACGACGTAATTTCCGGGCGCCAGACCATCAATGTAGAAAGTGTCCGTCGCACTCGTCGTCATCTTATATTCGGTGTCCGTTTCAACCGAGGTGACCTTACACGAGTAGAGGGTGCCCGCGTAAGCCGAAGGATCCGAACGTGAGGCCGTCACCATCAGCGATCCGCCGTCACCGATGGTGATTGTGTCGCCAGAGCGGATCTCATTCGTTCCAGCAATAACACCGTCAAGATCGAGACCAGCCAGAGCGCCCACCAACAGGGAAATCGGGGCAACGATAAACATCATCAGCAAGCCAACGACCATCATGATGATCGAACCGGCACGGCTAGGAAGCTTCTGAGGCACACCCGGCATCGGCATTCCAGCAACGTTGGGGCCACCAGCCTGTTGGCCGCCATAGGGCTGTCCCATCGGCTGATTCATCGGCTGACCCGGGTACTGAGGTGCATCAGAATTCCACTGCGCTTGCGCACCCTGCGGGTAGCCCGCGCCACCATCATTGAACGTCCCACCCGCGTAAGAACCGTAGGTTGGATTCGATGAACCGGAGACCTCGCCGTACTGAGGCCACGGTGTTTGGGATGAAGCCTGAGGGGCTTGTCCGTTGAAACCGGTCGCGAAACCACCATTCGGCTGGCTACCAGTCGGATCGGTGTTCATTTCAGGGGTCATCAATCCTCCAGATCGATAGTCAATTCTTATCCATCGTATCGGTGAAGAAGCGCCCTGTCTTTGGGGAGCAACCCCGATCAAACCCTGATTTTCCGTAGACAACAGCGCAAAGCACGCTGATCAGCGGCACGCAAAATCCAAACGTTCAGCGCGCAGAGCTTCGACGCCTGGAACATCAAGTGGCGCCAGTTCAAGCCCTGTAGCGCGAGTAAGAAGCAAGTCGGCAAGCTCAGGATTTCGAGCTAAAACGGGTCCATGCATATAGGTAGCAATAACGGATCCTTGAACGACACCATCGTAGGCAATAGGCTCCGGTGTCATCCCTTCGGGAGTTCCGTTGCCAACGCCCGCAATGACGCGACCAAGCGGACGCGCGTTGGGCCCAAGAACCGTCCCACCACCGTGGTTTTCAAAACCGCTCATTGGCTGGGTCAGTCCTTCAAGAAGGGGTTCACAGACAAGCTCGCCAATTGCACGATGCCCCTGCGGATCCGTGGTGACATCAAGAACGCCGAGGCCTTCGACTCGCTCGTCGCGCGCATCGCGATACCAGTGCCCCAAAACCTGCAATGAGGCGCAGATGGCAAGAAGTGGCTTGCCGGCGTCCAAGGCGTGAAGCAAGCCCGAGTCGTCGCGGAATTTCTGAGCCGCCAGTGACTGCGCAGTGTCTTCGCCACCGCCGAGAGTGTAAAGATCCAGTTCTGCTGGGATGTCTTCGTTCAAAGACACTGTCACTAGTTCCGCATCGATACCTCGACGGCGGGCGCGCTCTGCCAGAATCAGAGCATTGCCCGTATCTCCGTAGGTGCCCAGCACGTCGGGAAACAAGACCCCGATTCGCAGGGTTGATTCACTCATCGTCCACCCTCCTATCGTCCAGTTGCTGATTTCTGGCGAGCATCAAGGATTACTTTAAAGTCTCGAAGAGCCGTGTAGTTCAGCAACATTTCAACCTTGCCGGGCTCAAGGAGCTTCAAGGCGTCCATGGGTAGTGGCGCAAGATCGCAGTGAATTCCCGCGTATTCAAGGCGGACGGCCAAGTCGGCGCCTCGTTCACCGCACGCGACAATGCGACGATCGTCGGACGCGGACAACACGGAGAAGTCGACATCCCAGAGCCACGAGAGATCCTGCCCGTCCGGAACCTGGCCGTTGACTGCAATCACGACCTGTTTGACACGCGGGTCAACCATCGTCATCGCTTCTTGCCAGCCTGCCGGATTCTTCGCCAACATGATGCGAGCGCGACGCCCATCAACGTCATGAATGGAATAGCGTCCGGCAACCTGACGCACTTGACCGATCGCGTTGGCGGCCACCTGCGGATCAATCCCCAACGCGACCGCGGCCGCTACCGCCTGGGCAGCGTTGCCAAGGTTTGCGCGCCCCGGGAGCTGCAGGTGCAAAGGAACGCGAACGTCGTTTGGTCCGTACAGAATTGCCGAGGGCCCGCTTGCTCCTTCCGGCATCAAATCGATGTTGCCGATTGTCCAGTCTGGCGTGGGACGCTGGCGAAGTTCGGGGAGTTCTTCGCCGAGGAAAGCTTCAATGAGATGCCACGAATCGGAGTCACGAACAACCCTGCCACCGCGCGGATAGGCCACGGAGTCGTCTCCCCATCCGGCGCCCGCGGCAACCCAGACAACGTTTCGCGCTTCGCAGGCTGCCGACACGATCAGCGGATCATCACAGTTCGCAACAACAAGGGAATCAGGGTTTTCTTCAACTGCCTGACGCAGACGGCGTTCAACCGAACCAATTTCACCGACGCGATCCAGCTGATCGCGAGACAGATTGAGGAAGACAAAAACTTTGGGCGAAACGTGCGCTGCAACGGCGGGCACGTGCATCTCATCAACTTCGAGGGCCGCGTGTGGCGCGGTCGGCGTGCTCATCAGCGCGGTGATAATACCCGAGCCCATGTTGTCGCCATTCACGTTCGAGGCAACCTGACCTGCTGTTTCAAGGGCCGCGCGAACGAATCGGTTGGTCGTTGACTTGCCGTTCGTCCCTGACACGATCACGGAGTCCATCGGGACTGCAAGTTCCGACAGAATATTCGGGTAGATACGGCTGGCGACTTCACCGCCGATCATTCCGCCTGATCCTCGTCCCAGAATTCGCGAGGCCGTGCGGGCAAGTGTGCCCGCACCGAGTGCAAGTTGGGCGCGCATCGGCAGTCGGTGCGCCGACGAATCGTGAGAACTCATGGGGTAACCCTAACGCGAGTGTAGAACTATCTGCGCAAATACACTTCGGGGCGAGCGTGACTATTGTCAACGCTCGCCCCGAAGATGCAGAGGTTATGGCGATTAGTCGACGACGGAAATCGTCCCGTCGATCACCCTGACACCCGAAGGTCCTGCTTCGATAACAGCCCGGATTGTGCGTTCCGGGTACGGGCTTGCAGTACGGATTGGACGCCAGATAGAGATTTCCCTCCCTTGCCCATCGCGGGCAGAAGGATTAACCCACGGGCGCTCACCGCGACGCATCGGCGACACCACGCCGTTTGCGGACGCGGCGAAGACTCGATCTTGACGAGCTTCAAGTTCTTCGATCCGCTGGCACAGCGCGACGCGCTCAGCTTCGAGGCTTTCCACTCGGCGTTCAAGTTCAAGGATCCGCTGGATTCCAGCAAGATTGATGCCTTCATCCTGGCTCATCCTCTGTACCTCGCGCAGACGTTGAACGTCGCGTTGCGAGTAGCGACGTCCTCTGCCCTTTGTGCGCGCGGGCGTCACCAAACCGAGGCGATCGTATTGACGAAGAGTCTGCGGGTGCATGCCTGCAAGCTCAGCCGCCACTGAAATAACGAACGTCAGTGCGTCATCAGAATCGGAAGAACGCCGCCTGACCATCGGTCACTCCTTCGCCTTCTCCATCAGGGTGGCTCGCACGTCCTGGTGATCAAAAGAGTCAGCAAGTGCCTTCACGGCATCTTTCTGTTCCTTGGTCAGGTGGTCTGGAACGGCAACCATGATCTCGATCAGCAGGTCACCCGTGTGCTTCGCGGTTTCAACACCGCGTTTGCGCACGCGTAGAACCGCGCCTGATTGAGTTCCAGCAGGCACCTTCACAGTCACGGTATTCCCATCGATCAGTGGAACGTCGATCTTCGTACCCAAGGCCGCTTCGGCGAACGTCACGGGAACTCTCACGCGCAGATTGTCGCCATCCCGGGTGAATACCGGATGGGGCTCAACGTGGATCGTCACCTGAAGGTCGCCGGACTGGCCACCGTTTTCCCCGGGCATTCCTTTGCCACGAAGACGAACCTTCTGACCTTCTTTAATGCCTGCGGGGATACGAATAGTGTTCTTCTTCCCGTCGACTTTCATGGTGAGCGTTGCTCCCTTGAGCGACTCACGGAAAGTGATCGACGTCGACGCGATTCGGTCGGCGCCTTTCCTGGGACGTGGCGGGGTGTGACCAAAGCGGGTACCAGCCCCGTAGCTCGGCTGAGGGCCGCCGGCGTTGAAGCCACCGGCCGCCCCACCGAACATTCCGAAGAGATCCTCGATATTGACTCCCGAACCGGAAGTTGAGAAGTTGAAGCTAGTGCCTTGACCACCGAACATCGACGAGAACGCATCTGTGAAGCCGGCGCTACCCGGCCCACCGGCGGAGAAGCGAGCTCCTCCACCCATGGCACGGATCGCGTCGTATTGCTTACGCTGTTCCTCGTCAGACAGCACCGCGTAGGCTTCGCCGATTTCCTTGAACTTGGTTTCCGCCTTTTCATCACCCGGATTCTGGTCGGGGTGATACTGGCGAGCAAGCTTGCGGTAGGCCTTCTTAACCGCTGTTTGGTCGGCATCTTTTGCTACGCCCAGCGTCTTATAGAAGTCTTTTTCAAGCCAATCTTGTCCGCTCACTTTCACTCACCTCCATCATTCTTTGAGTTTGGGCGGATACGGGTATGTGGTTTATTCAGGGTTGTCCACCATGACCTTCGCAGCACGCAGAATCTTTTCATCGCGACGATAGCCGGGCTGGAGGATCTGGGCGATGGTTGCTACCTGAACCTTAGGGTTCACGTTGGCAAGCAGGGCCTCATGCTGAGCGGGATCGAATTCTTCACCTACAGCGCCGTAGCGTTCCAGGTTGAAGCGCGAGGCCAGAACGCTTTCCATCTTCGTTGCGATCGCAGCAAAGGGGCCATCTTCGAGCTCCCCGTGAGCGCGGGCCGCATCGATGTCATCGAGAACGCTGATGAGCGCTTCAATGACTTCGCTCTGGCCGGATTCACGGTGGCCTGAAGCAGCTTCCTTCGCCCTGCGCACGTAGTTCGAGTACTCCTGATTCAGGTTGTACAGGTCAGCGTGCGCACGTGCCAGCTGGTCTTCGAGGTCAGCGATTTTCTCGAGTGCGTTTGCGAGGTCCGAGTCTTCAACTTGTTCCTCGAAGGCGCTCATGTCAGTCAGTGCCTCGTCAGCTAACTGCGCGGTGGCTTCTCCTGCAGTTTCCCCGGTTGATGCGGACGCGGCCGCGCCGGCTGCGAACTGTTCGTCCGAGCTCGGTGCGACCTGCGCCTGCGATGCCTGGTCGTTGGCCTTGGCATCGCTGTGATCCTGGGGACCGGACTGGAAGCCCTGGTTCTCAGTTTCGCTCACTTGGTGTCGTCCTCATCCACGATTTCAGCATCGATGACGTCTTCATCAGCTGCGGGGGCGTCGCCAGCCGGAGTCTCGGTGCCTGCTGCTTCAGCCGCCTGCTGGGAGGCATAGACCTCTTCGCCGATCTTCATCGCGGAAGCGTTGAGCTTCTCGAGAGCTGACTTCACGGCCTCGATGTCCTCACCCTTGAGCGCTTCCTTGACGGCGTCAACGTCAGCCTGAACCGCGGTGCGAGTCGCCTCGGTGACGGTTTCGCCGTTGTCCTTGAGGAGCTTCTCAATCGAGTAAACGACCTGCTCAGCCTGGTTACGAGTGTCGGCGTCTTCACGGCGCTTCTTGTCCTCGGCTGCGTGCTCTTCAGCTTCCTTCACCATGCGGTCAATGTCTTCCTTTGGAAGAGCGGAGCCACCGGTGATGGTGACGGACTGTTCCTTGCCGGTGCCACGGTCCTTCGCAGAAACGTGGACGATACCGTTGGCGTCGATGTCGAAGGTGACCTCAATCTGCGGGATGCCACGTGGAGCCGGCGCAATACCGGACAGCTCGAAGGTGCCGAGCAGCTTGTTGTCCCGGGCGAACTCACGCTCACCCTGGTAGACCTGAATGAGCACGGACGGCTGACCGTCTTCGGCGGTCGAGAAGACCTCGGACGCCTTGGTCGGGATCGCGGTGTTGCGATCGATCAACTTGGTCATGATGCCACCCTTGGTCTCGATACCGAGGCTCAGCGGGGTCACGTCGATCAACAGGACGTCCTTGCGGTCACCCTGGATGACGCCGGCCTGGAGGGCCGCGCCAACGGCGACAACCTCATCGGGGTTCACACCCTTGTTCGGTTCACGGCCGCCAGTCAGCTGCTTGACCACGTCGGAAACGGCAGGCATACGAGTGGAGCCACCGACCAGAACCACGTGGTCAATGTCGTTGACGGAGATTCCGGCTTCGGCAATGACGTCGTGGAACGGCTTCTTGGTGCGATCCAGCAGGTCCGAGGTCATTTCCTCGAACTTTGCGCGGGTCAGGGACTCGTCCAGGTGGATCGGGCCGTCTGCGGTCATCGACAGGTACTGCAGGGAGATGTTAGTCGAGGTTGCGCTGGAGAGTTCCTTCTTGGCCTGCTCAGCGGTTTCCTTCAGGCGCTGCAGAGCGACGGTGTCCTTGGACAGGTCCGCGCCAGTCTTTGCCTTGACCTGATCAATCAGCCAGTTGACGATGCGCTGATCCCAGTCGTCGCCACCGAGGCGGTTGTCGCCGGAGGTTGCGCGAACCTGAATGGTCGAGAAACCGTCGTCATCCTTGCCAATTTCGAGCAGGGAGACGTCAAAGGTTCCACCACCGAGGTCGAAAACCAGGATGAGTTCATCTTCCTTGCCCTTTTCGAGGCCGTATGCAAGCGCCGCTGCGGTGGGCTCGTTAACGATGCGCTGGACGTTGAGGCCTGCGATCTGGCCTGCGTCCTTCGTTGCCTGACGCTCAGCGTCGTTGAAGTAGGCGGGGACAGTGATGACGGCATCGGTGACGGGTTCGCCGAGGAATGCTTCCGCGTCAGCCTTCAGCTTGGAGAGGATGCGCGCGGAGATTTCCTGAGCGGTGTACTTCTTATCGTCAATTTCGATGCTCCAGTCGGTGCCCATGTGACGCTTGACCGAGGAGATCGTACGGTCAACGTTGGTCACAGCCTGACGCTTTGCGATTTCACCGACGAGGACCTCGCCAGACTTGGAGAATGCGACAACGGAAGGCGTGGTGCGCATGCCTTCTGCGTTCGCGATGATTGTGGGTTCGCCGCCTTCGAGGACAGCGATTGCGGAGTTGGTGGTACCGAGGTCAATGCCTACTGCACGTGCCATGTATGTGTTCCTTTCGTTCAGCCACCCAGCTTCGCCGGTGACTGCATGTGAAGATTTCTTGGACTGCCGTATGCGCGAGGCGCCTACTTGAGTCCGACAGGCTCAACTTTATACACCCGAACTTCATCACGCAAGAGGAAAACGAAAAGTTGAGTCACCAAAACTCAATGTTCACACGTTTATGCAGGTCAAGACAGTATTTGACTTCACACATTACCGAGCGCTTACCGGTGTTTTCAACGATCCCGTCGACGATAACCCCACTGGAATCATGGAAGAGGCTGACTACGAGGCTCTTGGTCTCAACCGGCGTTACATCACCACGAAAGCAAGCCACTCCGGGCGACTTCCCCAACGCGATCACCGATCAGATGACAGTCTGCGACGTTGTCTTTAAGGTAGCGAACACTCACTTCCGTCTTACCTGCCAAGGAGTGAGAGAATACTGAGACGTATCCGACCCTCCCTCTTACAGCGAATAGGCGGACCTTGTGTCTTCGATCCAGCTCAGGCTTTCCCCGCGTTCCATAAGCGACATTCTCTGTCAGCACTGGAATGCAGGTCGTTGCCACTCGTGCACGAATATTGAGGTTCCTTACGGCGACCAGCTTGCCACGAAGACAACGCGTGTTCGCGACCAGTTAGCCGACGTTGCTGGAGCCACCGATATCGCATGGCTTCCCCCTGTTGCCTCGTCGCCGACCGGCTTTCGCACGAACGCAAAGTTGGTCGTCGGTGGCACGAGGCGCCGGCCGACTCTTGGCATTTTGGGACGCGATCGCAGGGGTGTTGACCTGCCGGATTGCCCGATTCAGCATTCTGCAATTAACCGTGCGACGCCGGGGTTAAAGCGCTTTATTCGCCAGCTGAACCTGACGCCGTATGACGTGCCCACAAAGAGCGGCGAGTTGAAGTATGTGCTACTCACCGTCGGCGTGGATAATGCTCTGATGTGTCGCTTCGTGCTTCGCACGCGCGACCGCGTCTCCGATATTCGCAAGGCACTCCCCTACTTGTTTGACTTGGTGCCCCATATTGAGGTCGTCACCGCAAACATTCACCCCACACATGAAGCGATCGTCGAAGGTCCCGACGAGATCATTCTGACCACGCGTCGCACACTGAAGATGGCGGTCGGCGATGTTCAGCTGGCGCTCGGGCCTCGTTCATTCACGCAGACGAATACGGAGGTGGCCGGAAAGTTGTACCGCCAGGTCACCGAATGGGCAGTTTCGGATAACGAGGCCGACCACCCTCGCTCAGCCTGGGATCTTTACTGCGGGGTCGGAGGTTTCGCTCTTCACTTGGCAGCAGCCGGCATTATTCCCGTAACAGGCGTCGAAGTATCGGATCAGGCGATAGCTTCGGCAATTCAAGGTGCTCGCCAGTTGAAGCTGGGGCGCGCGGACGCGCAGTTCATCGCTAAGGACGCGACGGCTTGGGCTGCTCGCCAGCCCGAAGAAAGCCGACCGGACGTGCTGGTTATTAACCCGCCACGTCGAGGGATCGGCTCAGAATTGGCCTCGTGGATTAACGAATCTGGAATCCCGCGAGTCATCTACTCGTCGTGCAACCCGAAATCGCTCGCACACGACTTGACGGAAATGCCGAGCTATCGGGGCCTCGAAGCGCGCGTATTCGACATGTTCCCGCACACGGATCATGTGGAGACGGTAGTATTGATGTCGCGGGTTGAGCGATGAAGTGTGAAAAAAGACTTGATGTAAGGGCTTTTCTGGCATTTGCCCGTCAGTGGTTACGAGCAAAAGAACCGAAAAGCCGTTTTTTGAAAACATATCAAATGAAATCTGTAGAAGTTTGAGTAGGAGTTTTAGATGTCGCAGGGTTGTGGCTGTGATATAGATGTCGAGGTAAAATATTAGACGAAAAGTAAACTTGAAATATGACGAAAGCAGATATAGGAAATGTTAATATGAAAAAAAGAAATAGCCAATGTTGATAAAGCTCGTCTAATTGAAATCTTGACAGAGGAACTACCTGCATTAAGAGCTAAAATCGGATACACACAGGACGATTTGTGTGATGCAGTAGGGATAAGCAGGCAGACATATAGTTCTATTGAAACGAAAAAGAAAACGATGTCGAGGAATATATTTTTATCATTGATAATGTTTTATTCTACAAATAAAAAAACGTCACCGATTTTGGAGTCTATAGGCGCATTTCCTAAGGCAATTTGAGAGTCATTTAATATTAGCAAACGTTAATGCAACATGAAAAATATTTTACGAAATTTGGAGGACAAAGAATAGTGGCAAAAGAGTATAGGCTTATGCCAAATGAGGCGGTTATTCTCAAAGAAGTAAGTGTAGCTCACGGTGGAGTGAGGGCTGTTTATACTGATGAGCTAATGCTTACAAACTTAAATATTGTCTGTACTAACAAGGGCATGCTAGGAAATACGAAAAATATTTTACAATATCCTTTGAGTCAGATTAAGAAGTACAACGGGAGACCGCAAGTCATAATGGGAAAACTTTCAAACGGTATGCCCTGCCTTGAAGTGTATTTTATTAATGGAGGCAAGGAGTCTTTTAAATTTCAATCGGGTAATAAGAAAAAAATCAATCAATGGATTAAAGCTATTGGGGAACTAGTTGGAGGCGAAAGTGTTGATCAATCCACAGATATTGACACAAACGATTACGATGGCGAAGATACCTTGGTTGGAGCTTTCAAGGAGGTTGGTGAGCAATTTAAGGATGTTGGTACAGAGATTTTAGGATCATTAGGATTTAGACTCGGGAAAAAAATGTCTGCACCAAATCAAGGAGTAGAAAGGATAAGCAAGAAATGCGTTTCCTGTTCAGCACCGCTTGTTGGAAACAAAGGACAAACTGTAAAGTGCAAATATTGCGATACAGAACAGAGTTTATAAAGTAAGGAGAGGCTATAAAGCATGGGTATTATTAAAGCATTTACGGGTGCAATTGGCGGCACTTTTGCTGATCAATGGAAAGATATAATTACAGTAGGAGGCTTTGATGAGCACGTCGTCGTTTCTCCCGGTGTGTTGAAATCATCAAATAATGGTCGCGGAACCAATTTCTATGGTTCTGATGGTATTATTTCAAATGGATCTAAAATATATGTCCCAGAGAATACTGCAGCGTTCATTTTCAGTCAATCAGGTATTGAAGAAATTATTTCGGAAGCTGGTGGATATGAATATCAAAACGGACAGGAAAGTGTTTTTAATGAAGATAAGGTCGGGAAGGCGATTTTTGGTCAGATAAAGGACAGATTTGGCTATGGTGGCATTTCATCAGATTATAAACAGATTGCATTTGTAAATTTACGTGAGATTCGAGATATTAAATTTGGTACGAAAGGTGCGCAGGTTTATAACGATATCTTCTATGGAACTGATCTTGAAATTTTTGCATATGGTTCATTTACAATTAAGGTAACTGATCCAGTAAAATTTGTAAGAAATTTTGTTCCGGCAAATATGACTTTCTATACATTTGATGATCAGAAAGTACGTGCACAGATCTTAGCAGAATTTCTGCAGTCGTTTATCGTTGCATTAAACTCACTATCGAATACATATCGTGTTTCTCAATTGCCGTCGCAAGCAACAGCTATAGCAGAGATCGTTGCTAATGATTCTAATAATGCAGGTACTTGGGAGGAACGATTTGGCTTCAAGCTTGTACAAGTGGCAATTGAGAATATCGAATTCACAGAGGATTCCCGTGAGCTTGTTAAGCAGTATTCCGCAAACAAAATGAATCTTATTGCATATGATGATGTGTCAGAAAAAGCATCTAATATTGCTGCACAGCAAAAAATCGCTCAAGGTATACAAGATAATGGTCTTGGGAATATGGGCGGCATGGTCTTTGGAATGAATATGGCTCAAGGCTTGAATCCTACTAATGCTGAGCAAAGGTCAACAGCGTCCTCTATTGATGATCAAATAGCAAATTTGAAAAAATTGAAAGAGCTTGTAGATGCTGGAATACTTACACAAGAGGAGTTTGACATTAAGAAAAAAGAGATTATGGGTTTGTAGGAAAAACAGAAATAAAAAATAAGACAGGTATAGAAAGCACCAGCATTATCAAACTTAGTGAATAAGTCTTGTTTTACTGTGATGTCGATTATGATTCTGGGTTTGAACTCTATGATAAAGTGGTTCGCAAAGAAGACAATCTTTTCAATCAGGCGGATGACCAGCGTCTCATCAAATTCTGTTATGGGGCAGGCAGGCTTTTGACAAAATTCTGCAGGTCTCGGATTGACTTAATTTTTTCATCCTTAATTACACTATCCACCTCGGACTAATGGAGCTGATCACGGAACTGGAGCATCTTCTCTGCGATGGCGTCGTAGTAGTCTTTTTTCTTGACATTCTTTAAGTGATCCATTTGCAAATATTAATAGTCTCCAAGGTAAAAGGTAGATCAATACAAAATCTAATTCAAATTTACAAAATAAAATTGAGAAAATGCTTTTTGGGGGCGTATTTGCTACTGCTTGTAAAGAATTTCATGTAATGTAATCTTCATAAGACTCACGCCCTCAAACGAAATTCCATTTGAAAAACTCTCTCCTGCAACGAGCGTGCAGACCAAGTTCTTGATGCAGGTTTATCATCAGAGTAGTCTTAATACATTTTGAGAAGGTGTGTCTCTTAACCCGGCAACATGTCAAAGAGCATTTATATGTGGATGTTGATATGAAAGACCTGAAGAGTGAGAAACTACCACCAAAGCCAACATACAAGCAGATTCAGGCGTACGTGCTTGAAAAGTACGGTCTGAAAGTGTCGCCGCTATTTATCGCAACTTTACAAGATGAACTAGGGCTTGAGAAGCAGTTCTCCTATGAAAAAGAAGGGATGGCTGCTAAAAATCGACCTCGATGTCCGAAAGACAAACACGATGCAATCATCGAAGCATTTAAGCACTTCAAGATGATTTCATAGAGGCACTCAGAACATTGCAAGAAAAGAAACGGAGGAAAAGTAATGGTTGATGAATCAGTGAAGAAGAAACGAACGATATTATTAGTGGTGATAGACGTTATAGCGGCAATTGCGCTCTGCTGCGGAGGCGCGTATCTGTATTTCTCAGCACAAGAAGCCAAGACGTATGGCGTGCCGCTTGTAGTGAACGCCAAGGGGCTTGATACGGAGAAGGGCACAAAAATCCCTGTCCATGCTACTGGAAAAGATTCCAAGGGAAATGATGTGGACAGCGTGTTCTATGGAGGGTCAAGTTCCTCTGACATAGCGCTCAAGCCGGGGGATTACAGCCTTGCGATTGCGGCATCGCCAATCGCAGAGGATGGCACCATCTATATGACACAAAGGATGCGGTTACGAAGGTGAGCATTGCCAAGGATGGCAAGACCGATGTTGAGAAGGAAATCACTATCGAGCCAATCCCTGCGGAAGAGGTGACAGACGAGCAAATCGAAGCAGCATATAACGCAGCGAAGGACAGTGGAATAGACGCGGCCAAGCTCGATCGGCTGAAGCAGGCAGCACAGAAGCGCAGGGACGATGCCGTAGCAACCAAGAAGGCAGAGGAAGAGAAGAAGGCAGCCGAGGAGAAAGCCGCTGAGGAGAAGAATGCGGCACAGAATAGTCATTTGCTGGCGACAGACTACTTCTATGTGGATGTACTTCCTGCCTATCGGAATCCAAGTGATTGGACTGTAAAAAAGATAGATGACCATACATGGCAGATTTCGCGCCAACCTGCGAATGATTATGGCGGAGCGATTAGCATTTCCGTTGCAAAGGACAATCCGTGGCCGTATTACGGTACAAAGGAACTGGGCGCAACAGGTACTGGGCTGAATGTGTATGTTGGAGCCGGGGCAGGCGCTGGTATAGAAAAGTACCTAAACATTAAGTTGACGAAGACATGGAATCCATACGACCCCGATTCTATCCGCAAAGACGGCTTCTCAAACTCCGAATATCAGGATATTGCCGAGGCAAGGCAGCGATTGAGGGAAGAGCAGACGGGCAAGAAGTAAGTTCTTTGAACCTAAGCGGGTCGCTAGGAGCGCTATTGCCTCCCTTGCCGACAGGATGGACTCGCTGGACGTCATGGATTCTAACTATAAGAGAAAGTACGACGACGCCCAGAAAAGACAGGACAGGCTATTCGACCAGCAGGGCAAGCTGGAGCAGTCCATCAAGGAGACGATGTCTAAGCTCAGAGGTGTTCAGTTGGAGCAGGTATCGGCAGATGATGCCTTGGAGTATCTGGCTTATTTCGGGCAGGCACTGAAAGGCATCCAGAACGACGCCAAAAAGCGGTTTTACGCCACGTTCATCGACCACATAGAAATTTACGAAAACGCCGATTGGAAGAACGGCGAGGACATCGTCAAGAAAATCCGCTTCAAAATTCCGCTGACATACGGAGGACAGCAAACTTTCGAGTTAACGCATCTTGAAGATGAAAAAGGCAAGCCAACCCAGAAAGTCGTCAAGGCGGAAAACTTCCGGGTTAAGGAAAATACCGACGAGACGGCAGTATTGATGTCAAGGGTCGAAGGAAAATAGGCTCGAAAGCCCTTGATTTCAGGCACTTTTCGGCTTCCGCAACCCCGAAAACTACCGCCTCCGCATGCTCCTCGTCGGCGGAGGACTCAACCTATGACCCACGCTCAAGTACGAAGAGCCAATTTAAGAATAACCATACTTTTTAAGGATTGCCCTTTAGGGGTTTCAGAAAGGAGGCGCAGTCGGAATGAGCACAGCTACAGCAAGAGCATATCGGAGCAATTTCACAGGCCGGATTGCGCCTACGAAAAGCCACAAAAGCCCTGAAATCAAGCCTTTTCACAGGGGTAGGAGCACATATTCGCAGGAAGCACATTGTGTCAAAGATAGAATCTTGTTAGACGAGACCTGCGGAAGCGGTGGATTTATGGCATGGGCAAAAAAGCAGGGTGATATGGAGTGAACAAAGATCCCTTTAAGGAATATATCAGGGAATCCGAGCCTGCAAAGCGGGACAAGGGCTATGCATGGCATACAGCCATTGGCCTGCAGGCGGTTGACGGGTTGAAGACATCAGAATATCTGGTACATACTGCCGTCCGGAATATCGAGGGCGAGATTTCCTTTGAAGAGGCAAATGCGCTTTTGCAGACCCACTACGAGGAAAATCCTACCCGTGATGCGTCAGACCGCACCGAGGAGGCCGACAAGGTTTCTGCCCGGATTGCCACACTGCTTTCCGAGCGCGCGTTCAGCTTTACGCCGAATGAATATATCTCCATTCACAGAAAGCTGTTTGCCGGCATCTATTCTCACGCTGGACATATTCGGGGTTATAACATCACGAAGAAGGAATGGGTCTTAAATGGCGCGACTGTACTCTATGGCAGCGCTACAGAGCTGCGGGCGACATTGGATTATGATTTCTCGGAAGAGAAGAAGTTCTCTTATAAGAATCTCTCGATGGATGAGATCATCCACCACCTTGCACTTTTTGTTTCCAGACTGTGGCAGATCCATGTTTTCGGTGAGGGCAACACCAGAACGACGGCGGTATTCTTTATCAAGTATCTGCGCACGTTGGGCTTTGATGTGACAAACGATATTTTTGCTGAGAACGCTTGGTATTTTCGGAATTCACTGGTCAGAGCAAATTACAATGACCTGAAAAACGGCATTCACGAAACGATGGAGTTCCTTGAGGCGTTCCTTCGCAATCTCCTGTTGAACGAGAACCATCCGCTGCATAATCGGACATTGCACATCAGCGGCACCTTTAAGGAAACAGAAAAATCGGACATTGAAACTGCAAAACCGGACATTGACGATCTAAAATCGGACATTGAAGCTGTTTTTCAACCGAAAACGGCAAGCCATATTTTGAAGCTGCGTGAAGCATTTCCGGGGCAGACGATCTTTGGGCGGTCAGATGTAATGAAGGCGATTGATCTTAAAGCATCCAGAGCCTCTGATCTTCTGAAGGAAATGGTGGAACATGGAGTCATTGAGCCGGTGACCGGACACGGAAAAGGCAAGTATCGCTTCCGGCAGCAGTAGAGTTGAGTGGATGGGAAATAACAGGTTTTCGGATATATTCCCTCAGAGCGATGAGTAGAGACGATTGGAAAATCTGTGCGTCCGCTTATATATAGTAGGAACAACCACATCAACCTGTTTCCGAGAACGTCCGAAGTCGATAAAATGGCGGTTTTGAGGGTGTAAAAGTTGTGGATTTATTTCCGAGAACGAGCGATACCGAAAAATCGGCAAAAATGGCCATTTGACATCCATCTGGAGCAATCAAGCCACGCCGAGGTTGCAATTGCCTTGGAGCGTTGCTGACTACAATCGCCTCAGGCTTGGCTGAACTCAGGCTTGGCTGAGCACTGAGACAAGCTCAGAAATTGGACGCATATCCCCAGTTTGAACGTAGTGTCCTCCTTCACCCATATTTGACGATATCCCGCCACTGAAAAAGCCTGACAGGGGAAACCTCCGACAAAGATATCGGCATCGGGTACTTCTTCAGGCAGAACCTCGTGAATATCGCGCCCATCTACTTTGAGGTCACAGTTCTGTTCGTACGTTTGGGCGGCATATGGATCGAACTCACTGGCGTAAATCATCTTTACTTTGCCGGTTTCTTCGAATCCGAGTCGATCCCTCCGACTCCCGCCAAGAATGACTAACGTCCAGTTCTCGGCCATGAATATGCCCCATTTCCACTTGGTACGCCCCACGGCTAACAGGAATTGCGGCACGCCGCAGCTTGGCCTCAATCACCCCAGCCGGCAAGCAGGTTTCGCGCCTGCACAGCCAATGCGTCAATTGCAGGCTGCGCTTCATTGGCCCATGGAATGTAGTGGAACTCTGATCCGCCCGCATCAGTGAATGCTGTACGGTTCAGCTGGTCAATCTCTTCAAGGGTCTCCAGACAGTCGGCAACGAAGCCGGGGCAGATGATATCGACGCGCCTCGTCCCCTGCTTGCCGAGTTCACCAACCGTGTCAATCGTCGCCGGACCATTCCACTCGGCAGGACCGAAAACAGACTGGAAAGTAGCGATGCAGGACTCTTCATTCAGTCCCAGTCGCTCACGCAGAAGCGCAGCCGTTTCCTTGCATTCGTCAATATAGGGATCACCCTTCTTCGACATCGCAACCGGAATTGAGTGGAACGAGAGGATCAGACGGTCACCACCGGCAAAGTCCGGAGTTCCGTTGAGCTCCCACGACTCACGGATTGGAGTTTCAAGCGCGTCAATATAGGTGGACGCAGTCGGAAACGAACGGGATAGCCGGATTTCAGGGTGCTCGCGCCTCGACAGTAGCCACTTGGCGGCCGCGTCATTCACGGACGCAATCGTGGTCGCCGAATACTGCGGGTAGGCCGACAGGATCGCGATCTTTCGATAGCCCTGCGTCATCAGATCATCAAGGACACTTCCGAGGCTTGGCTGGCCGTAGCGCATTGCAGGCACAACTTTCATTCCAAGCTGTTCGCTCAGAAGTTCCGCCTGACGTGTCGTGTAGTGCAGTAGCGGGGATCCTTCATCCAGCCACACGGTCCGATATTTCGCGGCGGATTGGGCCGGTCGAACGCGCAGGATCACTCCCTCAAGGATCGGGCGCCAGACAGCTTTCGGCATTTCAATGACTCGCGAATCACTGAGGAACTCACGCAAATACGTGCGAACATCCGCAGTCGTCGGAGTTTTCGGAGTTCCAAGGTTGGCAAGTACGAGGGCCGGAGCATCACGGTGGCGCATAGTCCGAGTTTAACGGGTGGTTCACAGCGCTTTTCTGACAGGTGTCATCAGAATGTGTTCTGTCCGGTATTACGCGCGAACCGTCGTATGTGTCGATGGCTACGTTACGACAACACGTCCAGCAAATCTGACCTGACTAGCACAACCGACCTCACACAACCGACCAACCGACCAAGATACCAACTAAGGTGCCGACCAAGATAACTATTGGAAGTTCGACAGTTTTCTTGGGAGGTGCAGATGGAAAACGTTTCAGCAGGGGAAAACGGCGCGGTCATCGACCGTGTCACAGTCCTCGGCTTGCGCACAGTGATCGGCAGCCTGGCACTACCCGTCATCATTGCTCGCATTGTTTCCGCGAACGGCAATTTTGCTCTTAATAGGAAGGTTTTCCATGCTCGCCCTGGCACTCTTGTCTCAACTGGTCTCCGGTACGCTTCCCTCGCTTTCACACTCGTTGGCACGTCGTACGTGGGCCTTTGACTTCTGACTCACGTCGGAATCCCGCTCTGGATTGCGAAGTTGATCGTCGACATTTCGCTCTACTGTGTGTCCTAGCGCGTGCAGAAACGTTGGGTTTTCGCCAAATATGAAACGCCCATGTACGAGGCCGGATAGGTTTCACTCCCTGGCCTTCCGCTCCGATTTCACTGCTCGCGACCGCGGGGCAAGCCGGCTAGGTCCATGCGGATCAGCCGAAAGAGCACGAACTGTTTATTCGTCTGACCTCGCGGTTTGGAACGCATAAGACGGCGTGACATTCGAAGGGCGATCACGGTCGTTTCCTTGGGTGGCCTTCGCCCGTAGAATTGCGACAAGATTGCGACAAGATTGCGACAGGATTGCGTGAAGACGCGAAGTGAAAGGACCCTTATGACCATCGAGATCATCACCGAATCGTCCCCCGAAATCGTCGAGGCGATGGAGCGCCTGATTCCTCAGCTGTCCCGTTCAGCTGCCCCACTGGACGCGGCTGGGTGCGAGCGTTTCATTTCTCAGCCCGGCGTTCACCTGTTCGTTTTCCGCTCCGACAAGGCTGACGAGTCCGGCGCTTTCCCGATCCTCGGCATGCTCTCGCTGGCAACCTTCGAGATCCCGACCGGCGTGCGCGCCTGGGTCGAGGATGTCGTTGTTGATTCAGCTGCTCGTGGCCAGGGTGCCGGTCAGGCGCTCGTTGAGGCCGCGATTCGCCATGCTCAGGAAGTTGGCGCACGCACGGTCGATCTGACCAGTCGCCCGTCACGCGAGGCAGCGAACCGCCTCTACCAGCGCGCCGGTTTCGAGTTGCGCGAGACGAACGTGTACCGCGTTCCACTGGACAAGTAAGCGCTACGGCGCCAGTTGGCGCCTTTTTCTTGGGTACGAGGCTAGGTCTGCTGACCTAGCCTCGTCCTTTTTGTTGCCCGAATTGCGAGCGAGGATCCGCTAGACACACCGCGTATTCACTCCGCCCTTGATGCAAGAGAGGGGCGAGAAGCGGTGGGCGACCTCGTGAATCAATCACACGGCGAGCGAGTGAAAACTAGCTGTTATCGACCAAGTCCGAAACCGTGGAGTCAACGACCTTTGGCGCACCGCCCGTCTCCCATTCGGTCGGCATCCTTACGCAGTTTCAAGCCATAGAGAACGAAACCAATGGCAGCGGCAAGGAAAATCCAGCGAGGCCAGAAATCCACGGCATAGACCAAGTACGCGGAAAAAGCTGCGACAAAAAAGTTAACGTTCGAGCTCCGACGAAGATCATCGGGGTTGCGTGCCATAGTTCATCCTTTTCATATGCGCTTGTAAGCGTCGGCTTAGAACTCTTCGTAGAAAGCAGGGTCTTGGTTCGCACTGCGACCATCGGGGCGTGCAAGAGTGGCAATACGCGCCATCTGGTCTTCGCTAAGCTCGAAGTCGAATACGTCGAGATTTTCCGCCTGACGTTCTTTACTTGCTGACTTCGGAATCGGAAGAGTACCACGCTGGAGGTGCCAGCGAATGACAACCTGCGCGGGAGACTTACCAGTCTCGTGACCGATCTGAGTGAGAACAGGCTCATCGACAACGTGCAGTTTTCGAGCCAGCGGACTCCACGACATTGTCTGAACACCAAGATTGCGGTGGGCTTCAAGGCTTTCGGCCTGCGGGAAATACGGATGAAGCTCGATCTGATTGACAGCGGGAACAACCCCGACTTCGTCGCGCAGGCGCTCAATGTGTTCGGGCAGAAAGTTCGAAACGCCAACCGATCGAATCAAACCCTTCTTCTGCAGGTCAACAAGCGCTTGGAAGGCTTCAACATAGAGACCCTGACGCGGGTTCGGCCAGTGAATCAGGTAGAGATCCCAGTAGTCCAAACCGGCACTGAACAGGGATTCTTCAACCGTGTCAACGGCTTGTTCGTAGCGGTGATGGCGACCAGGAAGCTTTGAGACTAGGCGCAGGTCCTCGCGTGGAACGCCACAAGTGCGGACCGCTTGGCCCAGAGCCCCCTCGTTTTCGTAGTTGAACGCAGAGTCCAGCAGACGATATCCGGCATGAATCGCGTTCACCATTGATTCGACGCCGGCGTGACCACGCAAATTGTACGTGCCCAAGCCGATCAGGGGAATTGTGGTGCCGTCGTTCAGGGCGTAGGTGTCTAAATGCTTCATTGCAGACATACCCTCAGCATAGTCGGGCTTACGATTAACCCATGGGCTACTTCGATTACTCTGAGACTGACGTACACACGATCGACTATCAGCACTTCCTGCTTGACTCCCCTTCCCCATATCACGCCGCCGACTTGGTGGCGCAACGCCTGGTGGATGCAGGTTTCACTCGCCAGGACGAAACTGAGCCGTGGAACGCGAGTCCCGGCGGACACGTCATGGTTCGCGGTGGCGCCGTCGCAGCGTGGGTCGTTCCGACTTCTGTCACTGAGCAGACCGGCTTCCGTATTGTTGGTGCGCACACCGATTCCCCTGTTTTCCACGTGAAGCCGTCGCTGACGTCGTCGACCGCAGATGGTTGGGGTCAGATTGACGTCGAGGTCTACGGTGGCATGATGTGGAATTCGTGGCTTGACCGCGAGCTTGCTGTTGCCGGCCGATTGATGATGAAGGACGGTCGCCAAGTTCTGGTGCGCACCGGCGCACTGGCACGTATCCCACAGCTGGCAATTCACTTGGATCGTGGCGTGAACCCGGAAGGGCTGAAGCTCGATCCGCAGAAGCACCTGCACCCAGTGTGGACCGTCGATAACCCGGAAGCGAACTTCATGGCTGAGGTCGCGAAGTACGCCGGCGTGAATGTCAAGGACATCGTGTCACATGATTTGATCCTGATTCCTCAGCAAGGCCCTGCCACTTTTGGCGAGTCCGGCCAGTTCTTCGCTGCGGGCCAGCAGGACAATCTTTCCTCCGTTCACGCCGCTCTGACTGCATTTGAGCGCCTGACGAAGGCTGGGACTCCCACCGATGGTGACGTTCGAATTTTTATGTGCTTCAACCACGAGGAAATTGGTTCCGCAACCCGCGAAGGTGCTGCCGGCCCGATTTTGCAGACCGTTCTGGAGCGTACCGCCTACGCTCTGAGTCGCGACGCCGACGGGGTTGCGCGCATGTTTGCCGCTTCGTCGTGCATCAGCGCGGACGCCGCCCACTCAGTACACCCCAACTACGCGGAGTATCACGACCCGGCAACTCATCCGGTGATGGGACGAGGCCCGGTCTTGAAGATCAACGCCAACCAGCGGTATGCGACCGACGGAGAAGGTATTGCCCTGTGGCACCGTGCGTGCGCTGCTGCGGGCGTGCCATCTCAGGACTTCGTGTCGAATAACGCGATGCCGTGCGGATCCACGATTGGCCCGATCACGGCGACTCGCCTGGGCATTCTGACGGTGGATGTGGGCGTCGGCCTCCTGTCGATGCACTCGGCTCGCGAAATGAGCCACGTCAACGACCTGATTGGTATGTCGAAGACACTCGAGGCCTACTGGCTGGGCGCCTGACGTACTCAGACGCATTGGTGCCCCGCGGACGATCCGCTGGGCACCAATGCGTAGTTCTGCATAATCCCCCCTAGGCAAAGGTTTTCACGATCAGAAGCTGGTGAGCTCAGTCCTCGAAGGAAACAACAGCGGAACGGCCTGACCACCAAGGCCACCGGTGTTGGAAGAAGAAACGGTGTATGCAATTGCGTGTGGCGTGTTCATAGGTCCCATCTGACGACGGGAATTGAAGTCTCGCAAGCCGAATTTCGCACCGTGTGGGGTACTCATACCGCACACCCAACATCCGTTCAGCTCATGCAATGGGCACCAATGGCGCTGGCGGTGGAGCACGTCGGTGTTAGATCGACCAGATGAACGGAACCAACAGGATCTTCACGACGATGGAGAAAGCAAACAGGCTCGCGTAGGCGGCCTCGATGCGTTCATCGGGAACGCGGGCGTCCGCGGCCTGCAAGACTGCCGGTTGCCCCAGGAAACCTGCGACTCCACCGGCGCTACGAGGCGCGGACAGACCGGCAAATCGACCGGCAAGAGCCTGAGCCAAGCAGCAGACCAATACCAATATCACAGCGAGCAGCGCCGCCTTCGGACCATCGGGGCTGGTCAGAAGCGAAGCGAGTTCTGGCCCTGCATTCAAGCCGAGACCAGCAAGGAAAAGAAGCAAGCCGATCTGACGGATCGTAATATTCGCCGAGGTGGGAAGTGTCCATACCAGCGGCCCGGTGCGACGCAGGGCACCCAGCAACATGCCAACGATCAGCGGGCCGGCAGCAGAGCCAAGAGTGAACGAGGCCCCCGATGGCATCGGGAATGGAATCGCGCCGAGCAACATGCCCAGCACCAAACCGATACCGAACGCCATTGCGTCGACTTCCGCAACGCGCTTTTCGGAGTCTCCGAAGAAGGACTGGATTTCATCAAGCTCATCTGTCGGAACAACGACGGCGACGTGATCGCCGAGTTGCAGATCTAGGTCGTCTCGGGCAAGCAAGTCAAGGTCGCCTCGGCGGACGCGCGTGACAACAGCGCCGAAACGTGTGGCTACATTGAGCGCAGAAATCGGCTGGCCGGCAACTTCGGGGTTCGAGACAAGGATGCGCTCAAATGCGACGTCCGAGCGGTCATCTTCAAGGTGGTGCTCGACGGGTTCGCCGATTTGATACGCGGCTTCTTCAATCTTTGCCGGGTCGCCCACAACCAGCACGAGATCCCCTTCGTACAGGTCCTCACCGGGAACGACAACGCGGGTTTCGCCTTTGCGACGAAGGTAGGACATGCGAACCTGCTGGTCACGCCACAAGGTTACGTGACGGGTGTTGATGCGTTTGGCAACGCGAACAGTCATCGTTTCCAAGGACTGACCGGCCAGTGAGGGGGTGTCTTTTTCGCCCACCCATTTGCGGGTGACGGTCATGGTAACAACGATGATCCCGATGATGACGCCGATCGGGTATCCGAAGGCGTAACCGACTGCGGCTTGCGGGTCGCCGGTGACGCGAGTGGCCGCGTCTAGGGCAGGAGCAGCGGTCAGAGCACCGGTGAATAGGCCGAGTGTCAGCCCCTTGGGAAGCTGAAGCAGACCGCCGCCGATGAACGCGGTAATTGCGCCGATGACGCAGACTACGGCACAGCTTCCAAGAAGCGCCGTCTGTTTTCGAATGTCTTTAAAGAACACTGCGCCCGACGAGATGCCGACCGTATAGACGAAGAATGCTAGGCCGATCTGTTGGACGATTTCCATGCCTTCGCCGACTTCGGGGTTCCACGCGGAGGCTGCGAGGCCGACGAAGAGTGCCCCGGCTGCGCCGAAACGAAGTGGACCGAAGCGGATTGCGCCGAGCGCAGCACCCACTCCAACAACCAGGAAGAGGGTAAGAAGGTGGTTCGCAATCAGCAGGGAGGCCATGCTTCAACCCTAGTCAGGCTCCATTTTCAGTTCCATCTTCTGTGCGTGGAACTGCCCACGTTGGGGTGAGCCCGGCGTTAGTTGCGTCCCAATTATCACCCTGGGAGGAAATCAGTCGCGACGAGGCGAAAATAAGCCCCTCGATCATTTGGGCGAGCATCCGCTTATTCGTACCACCGCCCATTGAGGGCGCAAACGACTCCAGATAGAAGGTGGTCAGGATTCGCGAGATCACTCCTGGCTCGAAAATCGATTGGCGTCCCATTCGGGCGAGCACGCCGCGGACGATTCTTCCGACTGCTGCTTCGAGCTGTTCACGTTCAGTGACGGGGAATGCATCATCGCTAGCGATAAGTTCGGGATGACGCATCATGTAGAGGTTGTATTCGCAGGTCAGAACGTACATTGTTCGCCCCTGCGCCGAAAAACTGTCAAGGACTGCCATGATGGTGCCAACGTCGGGTTCGCCTTCGATACCCGCGAGCGCCGCTTCGATTTCATCGACGATTGTGTGGGCGCGTTGGACGAGGACATCCTTCAATACTTCATCCATTGACGAGTAGTTGGAATAGAAGGCGCCTCGGGTAAAACCCGCTGCTTTGACGACGTCATCAATTTTTACGCCGGAGAATCCTTTTTCTACGAAGACGTCTGCGGCAGCGTCGAGAAGGCGGGCGCGGGTGTTGACGCGATTGCGTACGTCGCGGGTTTTGCTGCTCACTGCCCCTCCTTCGAGGACTGAAAATATCTATAGGATCACCCTAATCGAAGTTTCAATACATTTGTGAATCGGATACGCTTTTGTATCGAAACATTGATGCGATTCATCGAAAGGACCAAACGTGTCCTCCCTTCTTCACCGCGTAGGCCGCTGGTGCGCAGACCATGCGAAGCGGACGCTTGCCATCTGGGCAGCTCTTCTTACTGTGCTCGCTATTGCCGTTGGATTACTCGGCATTAATCTGTCGGGCGCTTTCAAGATCGCCGAAGCTGAGTCGATGACCGGCTTGGAGATCCTGGCCGAGCGACTCCCCCAGGCTGCGGGCACATCCGAACAGGTACTTTTCACCGCGTCGGACTCGAATATCACCGCTCACAAGAAATCAATCGATGAGTTCGTCGACAAGGCCGGCGATATCGACGGTGTCGCGCTGGTCTCCGACCCGTTTGATTCTGAGCGTTCCACGATCACCGACAACGGGAAGAACGCGCTTGTTCAGATTCAAGCAGACACGTCGGTGGGGTCGCTCGCGGGCGGTGAAAATGCGAAGGCTCACGACGTTTCAGCCGCCCTTGATGAATTAGCATCATCCGTCCACGATTCCGATTCCGCGCTTACGGTCCAGCTGGGAGGCAATATCGGCAAGACGGTCGATATTGCCTTATCCGCGACCGAACTGGTCGGCGTTTTGATCGCAGCGATCGTCCTGCTCGTCACCTTCGGGTCACTACTGACCGCGGGCGCACCGATCCTTTCAGCGTTCATCGGTGTGGGTGTCGGCATGGCCTCGCTTCTTGTTGGCGCAACGTTTATTCAGATCAATTCGGTGACCCCGGTCCTCGCGGTCATGATCGGTTTGGCTGTGGGCATTGACTACGCGCTATTCATCATTTCGCGCGCTCGCGAGTATCTCGCCAAAGGGATCGAGGCTCACGAGGCCGCGGCTCGCGCAAACGCGACCGCGGGGTCGGCAGTGGTGTTCGCTGGTGGCACGGTGATCGTTGCACTTACTGGCTTGGGTGTTGCTGGTATCCCGTTCTTGACGGTGATGGGCGTCTCCTCAGCGATTGTTGTTGGCATTGCGGTTCTGGTTGCTTTGACCGCTGTTCCGGCTCTGCTTGCTCTTCTTGGCCAGCGCGCAACTCCAAAGAAGCGCACCCGTAAGGCCGTAGCGAACAATAGTAAGCCCGCAAAGAAGCACCGTTCCTTTGCTGCACGTTGGATCGACACAATCACGAAGATTCCCGCTTTGACGGTCCTTGTCGTCATTACGATTCTTGGTATCGCAACGATTCCAGCAACCGGTATGCGCTTAGGGCTCACTGACAACGGATACGAAGCCAAAGATACGCAGTTGCGTCAGACCTACGATGCGATCACACAAGCCTACGGTGACGGATACAACTCCCCCATTGTTGTCATCGCGGATATTTCCCAAACGGCTCAGCCACTCGAAGTGACGGACGCTCTCGCCGATCGCCTCTCGTCCCTAGACGGCGTCGACCGAATCGCACTGGCAACACCGAACCAGGATGCAACGATCGCATTCGTCCAGATCCTTCCGGAAAAGGGCCAGACCGATCCGAAAACTCACGCGCTTGTTCGAACCATTCGCGATGACGCATCCCAGATTGAAACCGACCTTGGGATCCGTGACATCATGGTGACGGGCCAAACCGCAGTCGCCATCGACATTGCCAGCCAACTCAATGCCGCGCTTGTTCCCTTCGGCATTGTTGTTGTCGGGCTCTCGATCATTCTGCTGATGATTGTCTTCCGCTCAATCGCTGTCCCACTGACAGCAACTCTCGGCTATCTGCTGAGCCTCGGCACAGCATTCGGCGCAGTCGGCCTTGTCTTCGGATGGGGCTACTTCGCTGACTTCATCCACGTGACCAAAGTGGGCGTCGTCATCTCGTTCCTCCCCGTGATCGTCATGGGTGTCCTCTTCGGCTTAGCAATGGACTACGAGGTTTTCCTTGTCTCGCGTATGCGTGAAGAATGGATCCACTCCCGCGACGCCAAGCGAGCTGTTCGACGCGGCTTCATCGGATCATCCACGGTCGTCACAGCAGCGGCCGTCATCATGACCGGCGTCTTCGCGGCGTTCATCCCACACGGGAACGTCTACATCAAGCCCATCGCTGTCGCCCTGACCGCCGGCATCGCAACAGACGCTTTCGTCGTACGCATGACCCTGATCCCCGCACTCATGGCGCTCCTCGGCAAGCGCGCATGGTGGATGCCCGCATGGCTTGACCGCATGCTCCCCGTTGTCGACGTCGAAGGCGAGGGGCTTGCCCGCTCGCTCGAACACGCCGACTGGGTAAAAGCACACGGCGAATCCTCCCTCAGGATGGAAGGAGTTCGCGTCCAAGAAGGAAGCGACGTCGTATTCAGCGGATTCACCCTTGTTTTGAAACCCGGAGAACTCGGCATCGTCAGAAGCGACGACACCCTAGCGCGTCACGCGCTCGCAACCATCATCAGCGCACGTCTTCGTCCAACACGGGGAATCATCGTCGTCGGCGATCGCGTCCTCCCAGACGGGACCGCATTCGTCCAACGTCAAACCCTTTCACTGCATAACCACGATGACGCTGTTCCTACACACACCAGGATCGTGATCGTTGACGATCCGGGAACCAGGCGGTGGAAACGTATCGACGAATTGATCGCCGCAGGTAAGACCGTGGTTGTCACCGGCAAGCGCGGCCTCGTCGTCCCTGAAAATCTCACCCCAGCAGCCGACGTTGAACTGGGTGCGAGCACCACCACCTCAAAGGAGAATGTTCGATGAAACGCCACTGGATGCTTCTGACTCTGATCCTTCTGCTCCCCACTCTGCTGGGACTGACCACCCTACTCGGCGTCAATGCGGGCACGGCAAACGCCAGCCAGATCAGTGCTGCCATCGTGAACAACGACGAAATTGCGACGCTGGATGATGGGACACAGGTGCCCGGTGGCCGACAAATCATTGCGGCCCTGACCAAGGATGACGTCAACGGCGAGCAATCACTGAACTGGTCGGTTGTTACCGAAGAGACCGCAGCCTCTGGTCTTCATGACGGCACCTACGATGCTGTCGTCACGATCCCCAAGGACTTCTCACAGTCTCTGGTCGACATTTTGGTGAACAATTCTGGCGATGTTCCACAACTGAACCTCGAAGTTGCGGACGGTTCAAGCGATGCTTTTGGCACCTTGTCGAATGCGCTTGCTCACAGTGCCGCATCGGAATTCGGTACGACGCTCACTGTCAAATACCTGACGCAATCCCTTGAAGCCACGGGGACAATTGCCGATAAGATCGGCCAGGCCGCCGACGGAGCGCGCCAAGTTGCTGACGGACAAGTCAGCGCGACTAACGGAGCGCGTCAGCTGGCTGACGGCACATCGACACTGGCAAGTGGAAGTGGCCAGCTTGCCGACGGGACACGCTCTCTAGCAAATGGGGCTTCTACGCTCAGTTCCGGAGTTGCTCAGCTCACCTCGGGGAGCTCATCCCTGGCAGACGGAGCGCGCACGTTGGACAACGGGTTGAGCGCTCTCAACGACGGCTCAACCACGCTCGCTTCCGGAGCCTCCTCCTTGGCCATGGGCATCGATTCTCTTAAGAGCGGCTCAACTTCCCTGAGCGACGGCGCCTCCTCTTTGGCAGGAGCAGTCGCGAAGTACACAGGCGGAGCCGCCCAACTCTACGCCGGCATGACTCAGTCTCTTGATGGGACCTCGCCATCATTGCAGACGGGCGCACAACAGGTCGCAGCCGGCCTTACCCAGCTGGATCAGCAGTTGGGCACCCTCGACACTACTGCTCTCAACGCTCTGCCCGGTCAGCTGAGTGCAGCAAGCAACGGAGCAAGCACCATCAAGACCAACGCAGACGCGCTACCCGCACTCATTAGCGCCTGCCAGGCAGGAAGCGCTGTAGCATGCGCGGGGGCAACCCAATACGCGCAAGGCATTTCTGCCGGTGCCGAACAGCTGGCAACTCAACTCAGCCAAGGAGCAACCGTGGCGCAAAACTCGGTGGACTCCACGGGCACACAGCTCCAGGCATTGAAAGCCGGAGTGAGCACGCTGAGCGCAGGCGCCACCAGGGTCTCCGGCGGTATTGACACCGTCGTGGCAAACATGGGCCAGCTGGCTGGGAAAAACTCTTCCGACCTGAACTCCGCTGCTTCGCAGGTGGCAGCCGGGGCGACGAAGCTCGACCACGGTGTCAGCCAGCTGAGCACGGGAGCCCATCAGGTAGCTAGCGGATCATCAACACTGTCGAGTTCCCTTGCCCAGGCCCATAGCGGATCATCTGCTCTATCTTCCGGAGCTTCAACGCTCGCCGACGGTGCATTAGAGGCGAATAGTGGCGCCTCCCAACTATCCTCCGGAGCCTCCACTCTGGCGTCGAAGACCGGCGAATTGGTCAGCGGAGCCCAAACGCTGAACTCCGGTGCCAACCAGTTGGTTGACGGCCTGAATCAGCTGAGCGACGGTTCCACCACGCTCGCCGACGGACTCCAGTTAGCCACCGATCAGATCCCCACACACTCGAAGGCAGAAGCGGCCTCGTCCGCGAAGGCACTGGCCACTCCGATCGACGTCACCTCCACTTCTGGTAAGCAGGATACGACGACATCGTGGTCTCCCACCGCAGCGGTTCTTGCCCTGTGGCTGGCGACAATGGTGGGGGCACTCGCGTTCGGCGCGCTCAATTCCAAGCGCGTTGATTCGGCGGCCACCCCCGCTGCACTCGCGTTCAATGCCCTTTGGCCGAACCTGATCGTGTCCGGTGTTTCCGCAGCTATCCTTGGTGGCGCACTGCGTATTGCCGGAGCCATGACAACTCGCCCCGTCGCAACATTCGTCATTCTTGTGGTAAGTGCGCTGACGCTCGCAATCGTTCAGCAAGCACTGATCGCAGCGTTTGGTCAGCGCGTAGGACTGGCAATCTCCGTTGTTTTATTCGCCTTCCAAGCAGTGTTGCTCGTCGGCATTTTCGCCGGCCAGCCGACCAGCGGATTCATTGGTGGCTTGCGAGGCGCGATGATCCTTCCTGCGGTTGAAGGAACGCTACGAGCGCTTGTTTTGGGAGTCGGTGCGACGAACCTTGGGCACACCGTAGGTCTGTTGATCGCATGGTCGCTTCTTGCTTTCATCGTTTCGATCGGTGCTGTTGCGAAGCGTCGCCAAACCTCCGTGAGCGAACTGCGAGCACGCCTCGCCTAGCTCCCTCGGCAACCGTCTACGATTGCCGTATGACTAGTACACCGGGCACCTCGGGCGAATCCCCGTCGACCTCTACCAGCGAGCAGAAGGCCGTCGAGATTCCCCGAGGCGCTTTGGCACCCGGAGACTCGGTTCGCGTCGATACGTGGCTCTGGGCTATCCGCAAGGTCAAGTCGCGGTCGCAAGCAACCTCTGCGGCTCGCGCCGGACATGTGAAAGTCAACGGTGACAGCGCAAAAGCCGCTCAAAAAGTGAAGGTGGGCGACGAGGTCCGCCTACGAGTCGACGGTTTCGACCAGATACTGACGGTAACGAAACTGCTGGTCAAACGCGTTGGTGCCCCTCAAGCGCGCGTCTGCTACGAGGACCTCACTCCCCCTCGTCCCAGATTGTTCATCCCGGTTGCTCAGCGTGAACGTGGAACTGGTCGCCCGTCGAAGAAAGAGCGCCGAGAGTTGGATCGCCTACGCGGGCGTGACTCTCATGAACATGCGCGTCTCGACCATCATCTTTCCGATTTCTATTGGGATTGACGAGGCGCCACTGGGGGGGATTACGCCGGGGCGCTGACTGTCCGGCTCAGTTCGAGCACCGCAGTCAGTAGGCGGCCTAGCTCACCGAAATCAGGGAGCCCGGCTTCTGCTGGCGCGAAGCAACAACGCCCGCAACGACAGTCGCCAAAATCGGAGAACCGAAGAACATCACGATCACCTGAAACCACGGGATCACAGGATGAAGGTTTGCAAGCTCAGGGAATACACCTGAACGAGCGATCGTCATGACCGTCAGCACCCCTGCAATCAAGCCGGACAGTATGGAAATAGGCAAGCAGAGCAATGCGAGTCCCATGCCCTGGTAGGCGGTAACGCGCGAACGGAGAGTCCTAGACGCACCAATCGCTTCCAGCGTCTCGAAGTCGGGACGCATAGCGTTAGCCGAAAGAACGACAATCAAAGCGATCGTTCCGGTGGCGGAAAGCAATGCGATCAGCGTAGCGATGTAGGGCATGATGATGGTCGACAACGGAGGTTGAATGACCGTCACCGATGAACCGGGGGCGCTCGACTCAATTGCTGAAATAAATCCCGACATCGCCCAAACAGACACGGGCTTATCAACAATCAAAAGCTGTCCCAGTGGAAGGACGGGAACCTTCAACACTTCAGCAGCTTTGGGAGACAAGACGATCACGTTCAGCTTCGACCAGGTGATTGCTTGAATCTGGGCTTCGGACACGGTGGTGGGGTCAGGAACCGTGTTCGAGCCTTGCGTAGCTGCCTCAACCGTGTCGCTCATATCTAGAGCACGAAGTGTCGCTTGGCCCGATTCAGAAATGTACGAGCCCTTCGGCATAATCGCGCCACCGGAGTTCAGGGTCGTTACGGCCTTCACCATCTCGTCACCGGAAATCAGGTTGGAGGCGGAGAGGAAAGTGCCATCGTCCACGATGTACGCCAAATCCAATTCCGCGAGCGAGGGAACATGGTCGTTCATTGACTCTGTGGATGACTCGTCAGGGGAGATCGTTTCGATCACGATGGAGGGGCCACAATCAGTGGATTCCCATTTCAGCCCTGACAACGTGGTGGCGCTCGATACCGAGCGACGATCCGTCACAGCTGCAGCGGCAGAATCGTGAATCACTCGCGCCTGAGAAACCCTATCCGTGACATCGGCGTCCGACACGAAGACGCTTCCTTTCGGCCCCAGGTGCGCGTGTGCATTCCACGCGGCTTCGTTCGCGCTTGTCAGAGTGATCAGAAGCGCTGTGGCCAGCAGTGCGGTGGTCATCAACGAGGCCATTGCTGGAAGCGTCCGCTGGCCGTTCCTGACCGCGTCACGAACCGCAAGACGCAAACCCAGCGAAGGATGAAGTCGGCCACGCCAGTCATATGCAACAAAGTAAGGAGCGGTTCCGATAATTCCACTGATCAGCAGGGCTAGACCGAAAGCAAGAATCCCCAGAGCCCCCGCCATCGCTGCCCACATCAAAAGCGGGATAGCAAGGACAAGAAGAAGCGGGTAGAACGGGATCTTCCGAACAAGACGCGACGGCGCACGAGTATGCCCAGAGAACAGCGTGGTCACATCCGTGTCCGCAAGGTCACGAGCCGGCGCATAACAGGCGATCAGACACACCACAATCGGTGAAATGAAGGAGAAGACTAGAGCTTCCCAAGGAATCATCGACAGACTTAAACCTTGAATCTGGACGAAGGTACCAAGGACGATCCCCACCCCTGCAAGGGACAGGAATGCCGACAGGACACCCAGTACCAGTCCCAGCGACATCATCAGACGAATCAGGTGAAAACGTGTCGCGCCAACGGCAAGCATCGTAATCGCGCTGGGGATACCGTTCGTTTGAGCGACCGCGAATAGCGGTGAGACGAACAGGATCAGCTCGATGAAAACCAGAAGAACACCGATAACAATGATGAATGGAAGCCATGCCTGAGCCGATGAAAATTCCGTGGATTGCGGAGGCGGAGCGTTCTGAGGGGGATGTGCCAGAACAGCACGAGAGATAACAGCGAAGCCTGAATGATTGAGCAACTGCACGTCGTCCCACGTCACAGGGGATTCACTCAAGATGTAGTAGTGAGCAGAGGTTCCTTGAAGTTCACTCGGCGATCTCGATGCAAAAGTTCCAAGACCTACAACAATGCTTCGTTCCTGATCCGCCACTTGGTCAATCATGACCGTCGCAGTAATTGATGGCTTCATGCTCGTGCTTGATACTGAAACATGAATCGTGTCCCCCACGCCCACGTTCAGTTCTGTAGCAACGTCTAAAGCAAGAACAGCATGCCCATTTTCAAGCCTCGGAGTCTGTTCATCCTTCTCAGCAAAAATATCCAACGACGAAGTCTCTGTGGCTGTCGTAACTAATGCAGAGCGTAAACCGTCTTCAGTTGACACATTGACCGACGGGAAAGATAGCGTTGTGACCATCACAGCATCGCTGGGGAGCCACCGATTCAGTTGAAACTCATCGACAGACGATGAATCCACGGACGCAGAAGTCACATCACCCGCTGGTTCACCCAAATAATCCTGTTCGATCGGATTAAAGCTGACGCGTGTAATTCGCGCTTGAGTCGAATCATTCGGCCCTAAGTTCTGTATCGCCAAATAGCGTGATGATGACATCATCGACCAGAGAGTGATCGACGAAATAACCAGCACGATCGGTAGCGAAACGATCAGTAACGACGTCAGGGTACGCCATCGATCACGGATCGTTGCGCGCCTCGATATCCGCAATACAATCTTCCAAGTATTAGCACGTGCGCGAATTCCGTGGCTCAATCCGGATCCGCCTTCGCTCATAGAAGATCCTCAATCCGATCTGACGAAGAGGTATCAGTCATCTTCCCATCACGAAGGAAAACTGTACGGTCAGCCCACGCGGCAAAACGGGCCTCGTGAGTCGCCAGGATTCCTGCAGCGCCCGCATCAATCTGTTGACGCAAAGCAAGCATAATCTGTTCACCCGAGTGAGAATCGAGGGAACCGGTGGGCTCGTCAGCCATGATAATCGAGCGACGACCAACCAGAGCGCGGGCAATTGCAACCTGTTGTTGCTCACGACCATTCAGGCCATCCGGGAACTTTTCAGCAAGGTCAAGAGCTCCCACTTCCTCGAGGGCAAAAAGTGCAGCATCGCGTGCTTTCGAGGAAGAAAAACCATCCAGTTCAAGTGGCATTTCAACGTTTTCCACCGCAGTCAGGGTGGGAAGTAGATTTGAATCGCGGAACACGTATCCGATTGACTTACGGCGAACCATCGCACATTCCACAGACGACATATCTGCAAAGGACTCGCCGTGAATGTAAACCTTGCCCGACGTTGGGCGCTCTAGTCCTCCAGCGATGGCAAGCAGTGTGGATTTACCAGAGCCCGAAGGTCCCATGATGGCAAGAAGCTCGCCAGGCTCAACCTGTAGGTTGATCCCAGCGAGCACCTGAACCTTCGTATTGCCGGTACCGTATTCGTGAAAGATATCGACAAGAGCAACCGGATGGGAGTTCAAACTCATCGCACGCCGGTAGCAACGTTCTTCGAAGACTTCTGACGTTCCTGACGTTTGAAGCGAGCGAATGCTGCGCGACGAGCGACCTCGGAAACGGCACCGGACTCAATGTGATCCAGCCAGTTCAGTTCCGCTTCGAGGTCGAAGATATGACGCTCAAGAATCAGCTTCCATGCGAGTTCTTCATCCGAGGCAAGCGACTTCAGACGCGTAACATCACGCAGTGCCCTCAGCGAGGAACGACGCTGGGTCTGAATGAGTGCCGTGACATCAACACTGGGGTCAGTTGCTGCGACGGCAAGCTTCATGACGAGCTCATCGCGTTCCGGGCTCTGACGCGAAACCGGGGTCTTCCACCAGTCGTTGAGGATCTCGCGACCCTTTTCGGTGACCTCGAAGACTTCAGAGTCCCGCCCAGCGTTTGTTTCCTGGCGCAAAGAGACAGAACCATCGCGTTCAAGGCGTTGCATCGTCTGATAAGCCTGACCGATATTCAACGGCCAAGCTTCGCAAGTCTGATCCTCAAACATCTGCTTGAGGCGGTACACACCAGCAGGCCGCTGAGAGACGAGCGCGAGGAGCGCTTTGCGTACTGACATTGACGACTCCAGACTTTCCGACTACCTACGTCTATCCACTCTTACAAAGGACTAAGTTTATAACTGAGGAGTCTAGTTTAATCAACACTTCATTGCTTTTACGAAATGCAATTATTCATAGGTTCATGGTTCAACAGAAGCGAGGATCACACTCCAAGTCCCATACCTCTGTCGCAAAGTGGCAACAGAAGCAACATCGTCCCTGCCCGTCGCACGTTGCCGCTTCGACCATTTCCTGTACCCCTGAAGTGTCGGTTCGATCTGATTACGCTCACATTCGGCAATGAATTCGCGCAGAACAACGGCCATTGATTCGGAAGTAAACCTGCCAGATCCGCGGGCCCGGCCTCGCGAATTCGCGCGGAACCCAAGACGAGCGGTAGCCCGACTCCACGATCCTCCCCCAAGGCGAGCTGAAATTGTCTGCGACGACGGTGGCCAGAGCAACGCGCCTTTCGTGGACGCTAAATTCCAGCGCTTCAGCAGCGCATCGCGTTCACGATTGCACTGCGACACGGACAGTGGACGCAGTTCATGGCGCTCCATCGCCCATTTGGCAGCCTCGATCAGCAAGACCGCTTCATCCACTTGCTCATCGCTGAGCGGGACCTTGCGCGCGACGGGAGCCAAAAGATCACGAAGAGCCGAATCTTTCCCCGGGATCTCATCACCGAGGCTGGACCGCGAGTTCAATGCCAGCAGAAGCCAAAGACCAGCTTCAATCTGCTCTTCAGTAAACGCGGCGGTACGTTTGTGTACTTTCGGGGTTTCTTCAGCCATACCCCTCACTTTAAACAGGACGCACGCCACTGTGAACTGCCACCCACTGCCCCATTGAGATAGAGCGCCTACGACACGTAAAATACAGGCTTTTCAGGCACCTGAAATTCTATTGGAAGTAGTGACGCATACTCTTCGCACTCGCGTGGCGACATCTACGTGGCAGAACGTGGGAAGATGAAAGTACCCGACGAAGCGAGGAACCATGCCCACCCCAACCATCCCAACGCTCACACTGCCAACCGGAGCGCCTATTCCGCAGTTCGGTTTTGGCACGTACAAAGTGACTGAGGGCGTCTATGAAGCGGTGTCAAACGCGCTGGAGCTGGGGTATCGGCACATTGATACGGCTCAGATGTACGGCAATGAGCCAGAGGTTGGGCGTGCGATCGCAGATTCTAAGATCCCGCGCGAGGAACTGTTCATCACGTCGAAGTTGAACAACACAAACCATGAGCCTGACGTTGCGCGCGCAACTTTCGCTCAGACTTTGGAGGATCTGCGTACTGACTACGTGGATTTGTTCCTCATCCACTGGCCTTTACCCACGCTGTACGACGGAAATGTTGCCCTGCCGTGGAGTGCGCTGGAAGAGTTCTACGCTGATGGTCGTGCGCGTGCGATCGGCCTGTCGAACTACGAAATCGCGCATATCCAGGCGGTTCTCGACGTGGCGACGGTGGCTCCGCATGTTCTGCAGGTGGAGGCTCACCCCTTCCTCCCCAACAACGAGTTGCGCCAGTTCGCGCGCGATCACTCCATGGTGGTGGAAGCCTGGTCTCCGTTGGCACGAGGCCGCGCCCCCTTTGACGAAACCTTGGCCATGATTGGTGCGCGGATCGGGGTCAGCGCCGCTCAGGTAGCTCTGCGGTGGGCGTTGCAACGCGGAGACGTGATCTTCCCGAAGTCGGTGACACCATCGCGTCAGGCGCAGAACCTCGATGTCTTTTCCTTCACGTTGTCGGACGAGGACATGAGAGCCATCGACGCCCTAGACGAGGGCGAGGCAGGGCGCACCGGTTCGAACCCGAATACGATGAATAGGCTCTGACTAGCACTTTTACCGGCTCTTCTTCTTCAGCCCCCACCGCGCTTGTTCACCGTCAGCACGGGCGATCGCGTGCGAATAGAAGAAGGAAGCGAGCGCGAAACGGTCCATGAAACGCTCAAGGATGTCCAGCATGAGACGACGCCTTTTACTCACCCGTGCTGAGCGATAGCATCTACGTCATGACTGAAACCCATGCTCTCGACCAAATTCTTGCCACGCTGGATCCGACAAACGCCGGCGAATACGTTTTCGCCATCGTTGACGAGGTCCCAGCAGGCACCCACCCCTTCGCCGTCATTCGTGATGAGGACAAGCTGACCGCTGTTCTTCCCGTTGACGAAGCCGAAGAGGCCGGTCTTCCGACCGAAAAGCGCTACGCTCACATCTTCCTCGGCCTGCAGGCTGACCTTGATTCGATCGGTATTACCGCGACAATCGCACAGATCCTATCGGCTCGTTCGATTGCAGCGAACCCGATCGCCTGCGCTCGTCACGACCATTTCTTCGTCCAGGCAGATCGTGCGCAGGAAGCTGCCGCTCTGATCGCTGATCTGGGTAAGAACGCTCGCGGATGGCTACCGAACGCCTGACGTTCACGTAGCATGTGCGCCATTTAATGTCGGCGAGAACCTTTCGAGGTTCTCGCCGATTGCGTTTTGCCAGCCGGCCCTACCCACCCATACAACCGCGCTTGTTCACCACCGGCCCCGCCCGTTCAGCGGCCCGACACCAGTACTTGCGCTGGTCAGACCCCATTGCGCGTGTTGGGCATGATCGCACCCCTGTCTGTATCGAATGCAAAGAATCGTTCACCGACTCTGGGAGAACGTGCATTTGGCAGGTAGAATTAACCTCATGGCAAAGGAGCTCTCTCGAACCGACCGTGCCATCGTGCGTTTAGCCGATGGCACGGTAAAGCAGCAGAACCTTCTCACCGGAACCGAGGTGTGGACCGTTCCTGGACGCGGTCACCGCCCGCTATCGGTTCCCCCGGCTCACCCAATGCCCATCGATCACGATCAGGATGGATGCCACTGCGCCTTCTGCGATCGGCGTTATCTTGAGACTCCGCCGGAAAAGTCCCGTTTGGTACGTGACCAGGCCGGAAACTGGAGTGAACTGACCGGACTTCCCGCTGACCAGCTTTCCACGACGACAGCTGAGTTCCGTCGCATCCCGAACCTGTTCGAGATCGTGTCCTACAACTACTGGCATCTGAACCACGGCCACGTTCCCAGCGAAGCTGAACACCGTCGCATGGCGGAATACTTGGCATCCTCCGAGGGCTACGACCATGTGATGCGCGTGGTGCACGCTCGCCTGTCGGCATCAGGTGTCAGCGATGGCGAAATCGACGCAATGTCGGATTCTGACAAGCTACAACAGGCGAATGGCTTCTTCTCCGGCGGTCACGACCTGATCGTTGCCCGACGCCACTACATCGATGGCGCGAAAGACACAACGCAGCTTGCTGCTTCAGGCACAATGACTCCCGAAGAGCACTTCCAGTACACGGCGTTCACAACGCGCACGATGGCGGACCTGTACACCCTTGACCCGAATGTTCGCTACGTCGCTGCATTTCAGAATTGGTTGAAGCCCGCGGGAGCCTCGTTCGACCACCTGCACAAGCAGTTGGTGGCAATCGACGACTTCTCGGTGCAGACGGAAGCCGAACTGAACCGCCTGCGCTCCCAGCCGGATATTTACGACGATATTCTGACCGTCGCCGCCACGCGCAAACTGCTGATTGCGCAGAACGACCATGCGATCGCGATGGCGGGCTTCGGACATCGTTTCCCAGGCGTCGCTATTTGGCCCCTGCATTCCCCGCGCAATCCGTGGGAAGCTTCCGAAGAGCAACTTCGTGCCGTTTCCGACCTGTTGCACGCGGTCCACGCTGCGACCGGTGCCGATGTTCCCTGCAACGAAGAGTGGTACCATCGTCCGCCCACGGTTCGCACGCCGATGCGGTGGAGGATCCTGCTCAAGTGGCGCATTTCGACGCTGGCAGGTTTCGAGGGTGGCACACGCATTTACCTCAACACGCTTGACCCGTGGCACGTGGTCGACCGCTTGGTCCCGCGCCTGGAGGAAATGCGTGGAGCAGGCACGATCGCTCCGATGAAGATCGGCGCGGAATGTCGCGTGGACCCGCAGATGCTGGCTGACTGACGTTCAGCCCGCGAGCGCGCTACTCCACTGGTCGAGCGCCCACGTCGCGGCATTGGAGGACGGCTCGTTGACGGTGATGGCATCGTCTTGAGGGGTCATAAACCAGCTGGCCGGAGTGTTTTCGCCGGCGCTTTCTTCCAGCGGGTAGACGACTCCGTCCTGCGCTAGCGCGTGTTGCCCGTCCCAGCTCAAGAGCCACGCGGCTAGGGAGCGGACACCGTCAAGCTGGGTGGTCTGCGCGGTGGGCGCAATGTACAGGTATCGGGTGACACAGCTGCTTCCCATTGCGACGCCCTGGGATTCGATGCCGGTGTTCGACGTTGTGCGAGCAAGTTCGCGCATGGAGCCGACCATGTAGGGCAGTCGTTTCGCGGGTGCGACGACCGTTTGGGCTCCACTGAGTTCTGTGGCGTCTTTTTGTGCTTCAACTCCGCCCGTGAGCGAGGTTCCTGTCCATGTGGCTAAGGCGGCCTCGTCGTTTTCGATCATCACCGAAGCGGCTTTGAGCGCGCCCACCCACTGGCCGAATCCTTCGCCGTAGGAGGTGGCGACGCCGTCGATGAACGCTCGCCCGATGTCGGATGACACGGGGTCGGGGACAATCAGCGAGGCCGCATCACCGGGATTGCGTAGCGTTTCGAGTCCACTTGGGAGGGCATATCCGTTGACGCTCATCCAGGCTTTGTCGATGAGGACGCACACGTCGTTGCGCCCGTACGCCAACGCCGAGGCGGTTGCGGCTACTTCGGTGCCCGGGGTTGGCGTCAGAGAGAAGAGTGCGTCCGTCGCCAGTTGTGCTGAAGAATTCACGAGGCTCGGCCTGTCGATTCCGAGCACTGCATCGATGTGCTGGCCATCGAGAGCGAAGGCGGAATCAATCACCTGTTGCGCGACGTCGTAGCCGGTTGCTTGGTGGAACGCCTCAATAACTGAGTCGGGAAGTTTTTCTGCCTGAGTGACACCGATGGTGATAGTGCCTGTTCCTTTGGACGGTTCGGGGGCGCCAAGGGTGGAGGCGTTCTCGGACTGCTGGCCGGATGTGGAGTCGGACGAGTGTGGAGATGAGCCGATCGGTCGCGAGAACGGGTCGGTTCCTGAGCCGATGGACGAAGAGCATGCGCTCAGCGCCATGCACATCACGACAATTGCGACGGATGTGGGCATTACGCGACGCAGGTTCACTTTAAGCTCCTCGGATCTGGATCCCAACACCCCAAGTCTACGGCTCGCGTGTGGAATCGTGGCACTCGGGTGCACTCTTCACGTGTCGTGGGGCATGATTGAAGCAGGAATTTACCGCACGTGGTGTGTTGTCGACAGAATTGGAGTGTCCCATGGAGGATTTCGGCTGGAAGATTGCAAGCGCTGGAGCGATGGCTCTTTCTGCTCTTGCCGCAGGAAAGGTCACTGAGCTCGGCTGGAAGCTGGTGACGGGACACGATATTCCGCGTGAAGACGATGACGAGGCCGCGATGGTGTCGCTGGTTCTCTTCGCCGCTACGTCGGCGGCGATCGTAGCGGTTGCTCAGCGTTATGCTCTGCGAGGCGCCAAGAAGTGGTACGGTCCGCGCGCTCCTCAGATTGAGGACTGACAGCTCTTTTTCAGACGCTGAATCTGAGCGCTTCGGCGTGATCACTCGGGCGTGGCTCTGGACTTGATGTCCCCTTTGACTCAGCCGTGATTGCTACAGCGCGGAGTCGCGATCAGCTTTCAACCCCGGAATAACGGGGAAGAACGTGGTCAGGTCAGTGCGCTCACCGGTCGCCTGAACGCGCCCATCCCCTGTTGCTTCGTCCCAGGTAATGATGCCTGTGGCCAGTTGTAACCACACCTGCATAGTCGTTTCGACGACTGCGGGTGGCGTCCCACGACGATGCGTTGTACCCGTAATAATCTGAACCGCGCCCGCAGGTGGGACACGCACCTCGACCGAACGGCCGGGGTGTAAAACTGCGAGTTCCTCAAGAGTGAAACGCACCGCTGTTAAAAGAATGGCACGTTTCGTTTCATCCCGCTCACGCATCCACGTGCGCAGAGCATTCATGCCCTGATCGGTTGGAATCTTCCGGTTAGCCATAGTGCAATCGTAGTCGCCCGGCATTTTCGGGGCTGAATGCGGGTAGACCCCTATATCTTTATTCGCTACTCTCAGACAGGCTAGACACGTAAAGTCGCTCATAGAGTGCCCATCGATGATGCGGGGCTAAAGCTTCGCTCCTCATTTATTAAGGAGATGCATGAACCAGGCAGGCTCTGTTGAGCGCCCAAGCGACGCTGAAAAGCCAGCAGGCACTATGCCTCCATGCGCCTCGTACACTCCTTCAGCTGTCGATAGACTCTTCATCCCCGCAAGTGTCGCCGATATTCCCGAGGCCTCGCGCTACTGCTGGGATGCCGACGTTCTGCTGGAACTGTCAGGCGCTGATCGTATTGGTGAAATCAGCGCACGTCGTACGCAGTTCTTCGATGACCTTGGCGATTTAGCCGATGAGGTAACAGACTCGTTCTTTTCCCTTGACTCCTGGGGACATGCGTTCGGTCACCGACTGCGTGAAGCTGTCGAACGGCGTCAGACGTTGTGGCTGGGAATCTTGCCCGCGCACCTGTTAGAGAAGCTCCGTACTTTTGCTGGCGACCCCGCGCTTGTTCGAGTTGCGGGCGTTCCGTTGGACGACGGATCTTTGCCGGTTGCTATCAACCCGATTGCTCTGATCAATCAGTGGAAGACGTCTGAGGTCACTCGCCGGTATCTGCAGCGTGTTCTTACGGGCGCGGATTCTCTCCGCGCGACGAGAACCGCCATCCATGCCTTGCGGGAGGCTGGCGTGGCTTTCCGTGACCGCTCATTCGCTATTCGAATGATGGTCAATCCGACGTTCTTGGCGTACCTGGTTGTGTTCGTCTACTCGTCACTGCGGGCACTACCGGTTGCTTTTGTTCCGGGGTTCCACGGGAAAGTCTGGGTTCTCTGGTCGATCGACATGATCACCGCTATTCCCTACACATGGGGCGTTCTGGCGATGGTTGCTGGTCGCACGTTCTTTAAACGCGTCATGGGGTTGATTGTCACTATCGTGACCTTCGTGTCCCCCTACGTGTATTTCTGGATGCACGGGCGTCACTATCCACCAATGGTGATCGTGTTCGTCGCCGCGATGATTATTGGCGCCATCGCGTTAGAAGGATTCCGCTGGTGGCGCGACCGCGTCGTGAAACGCACGCTTGTGAATTCGGTGAGTTAAAGCGTCACTCGGCTGATCTCACTGCCCTGAAGTCACTTCGCAGAAACGGCGGGCCCCTGATAGGTGCGCACGAACCCGGTGAAGAGGAACCACGCGGATGAAATCCAGAAGATGATGTTCGCCCACATCGGGATAGTGGGGAAGACTGCGACCATGAAACAGGTGACGGCAATCCAGATGACTGTGACGATGATGTTCGAGGTGCGGTTCTTCTCTACTCGCATCGGATGCGTGAAATAGAGGGGAACCAAGGTCAATACCGCCAGCATCAGCGTTGTCACGACGTTCATCCACGCCGGCGACTGGGTAATGTACATCGTCACGGCAACGATGTTCCAGGCTGCGGGGAAGCCGACGAAGTAGTTGTCGCTCGACTTTTCCCCATCGTTGGCGTAGCAGAACACCGAGGACACGGTTGCGACGATCGCCATCAGCATCGCAACCCACTTCGGACCAAACGGCAGGTAAAGGTACATGAATACTGCCGGCAGGAACGTCCACGTGATGTAGTCGATGATGTTATCCAGAACCGACCCGTCGAACCACGGGATCACTTGGCGTACGCAGGCTTTACGTGCACACGTGCCATCCACGCCGTCGACGATCATGGAGATGCCCAGCCATAGCCACATCAGTTTGATCTGACCTTCAACAAGCGCGACGGCCGCGAGGCAGGCAAAGACAAGGCCCGACATGGTCAGACCATGAACTGCCCAAGCTGCGATAACTCGTTTAATACCAGCGGGTCCACATTCGCCTGTTGTGGGAGTTGGGGCAGGTAATGAAGAATCATTGTGATCGGAATTCTCCGCCGTATTCGTCATACCAGTGGTCACGTCATGCTCCAGTCAGTCGTTTTTGGGATGAACTGGAACCAGTTTCACCCTTCACGTCGACAAAGTGTAGCGATCACGCCGGTGTTCAGGGAAGAATCAGGGCTACCCCCAAAACGAATCATAAGCAAGGCGAGACTCTCGTCTCTTTTCTCATTCATTCCTCGCGATGCTCACTGTCGGTGTTAGTCCGGGCACCATCGCATTAACGGTATACCAATACAACACAGACCCGGGGTGGGTGCGGTTTGTGCACCCACCCCGGGCCGTATGAGTTCAGTCGTATTTCAGAATCGGTCTCGCAGGGCAGCTTCTGACTGAGCGCGAAGGTCGTCCAGGTCGGCGATCCAACCAACAGACTCTCCCGAGTCAGCGAGCAGATCAGAGCCGTGAAGAACCAGCATGTCACCACCGGTCGTACCGATGCGAGCAAAGTCAATGCCTTCTGCCTGGCAGGCAGCGTAGACCGCGTCAAGTGCACCTTCAGGAACGGCGATGATCGCTCGTGCCTGCGACTCGGAGAAGAGCATGTCGAAGTCGCTCAGACCGTTCTGACCCTGTGCACCGGTCAGGTCGAAGGCACCGCCAATTCCGAAGCGGAGCACCGAATCAACGAGAGCCTGTGCCAAGCCACCGTTCGACAGGTCGTGTGCCGAGCGGATCAGCGGGCGACCATCCGGACCATCGGCCTCGGACAGGGCACGGACCACGTTGCCGAGGGCAACTTCAGCCTTCAGATCCACCTTCGGCGGGCGACCGCCCAGGTGATCGTGGCAGATACGTGCCCACGCGGAACCGTCGAGTTCCTCTTGAGTCTGGCCGAGCAGAATGACTGCCAGGCCTTCCTCGGTGAAGCCGGACGGGTTCGCGCGCGTCACGTCCTTCATGATGCCGAGCATACCCACAACCGGCGTCGGGTTAATCGACGAGGTCGGAAGGTTCTTCTCGGTACCGGATGAGTTGTAGAGTGACACGTTACCGCCGGTGACGGGCACGCCCAATTCGATGCAGCCGTCGGCCAGACCCGTCATTGCAGTAACCAGCTGCCACATGGCGTCGGTGTCTTCGGGGTTACCGAAATTGAGGCAGTCGGTAATCGCGACCGGTTCGGCACCAACGATGGCGACGTTTCGGTAGGATTCCGCGAGTGCTTGTAGCGCACCTTCACGAGGATCGAGCTTCGTATACCAGCCGTTTGCGTCGGTGGCCAGGGCAACGCCGAGACCGGTTTCTTCGTCGACGCGGATAACGCCGGCATCATCGGGCTGAGCAAGAGCGGTGTTGCCCTGCACGTAGCGGTCATACTGGTCGGTGACCCAAGCCTTAGAGGCTTGGTTAACGTTGGAGATCACCGCGTTGATATCCGCGAGCAGTTCTCCACCAGTTTCGGGACGCTTCAGGGATGCGGACGTGTTCGCCTGCAGTTCGTCCTGCCATGCTGGGCGGGCGTAGGGACGGTCGTAGACCGGGCCGTCATGGGCAACGGTCTTCGGGTCAACGTCGACGATGCGGTGTCCGAAGTGGTCGATGGTCAGGCGACCGTCACCGGTCAGCGTGCCAATGATCGACGCCTCGACGTCCCACTTGTTGATGATCTCGAAGAAACGTTCCTTATCTTCGGGGGTCACGATCGCCATCATGCGTTCCTGCGACTCGGACATCAGGATTTCGCCTGCGGTCAGGGTCGGGTCACGCAACAGCACGTTCTCAAGGTCGACGTGCATACCAGAATCGCCGTTAGAGGCCAGCTCGGAGGTGGCGCAGGAAATACCTGCGGCGCCGAGGTCCTGGATACCCTGAACGACGTCCGCTTTGAACAGGTCGAGGCAACATTCGATGAGGACCTTCTCCATGAAGGGGTCACCGACCTGCACGGAGGGACGCTTGGCGGGCATGCCGTCTTCGAAGGTTTCGGACGCCAGAATCGATGCGCCACCGATGCCGTCACCGCCGGTGCGCGCGCCGAAGAGGACAACCAGGTTGCCTTCACCGGTTGCGTTTGCCAGGTGAATGTCGTCGTGACGCAGGGTACCGACGCAGAGTGCATTGACCAGCGGGTTGCCCTGGTAGGACGGGTCAAATTCAGTTTCACCACCGATATTCGGCAGGCCGAGGCAGTTGCCGTAGCCACCCACGCCGGAAACCACACCGTGAACGACGCGCGGGGTATCCGGGTGGTCAACCGCGCCGAAACGTAGCTGATCCATGACGGCGACCGGGCGCGCGCCCATGGAGATAATGTCGCGGACAATACCGCCGACGCCGGTTGCAGCACCCTGGTAGGGCTCAACGAACGACGGATGGTTGTGCGACTCAACCTTAAAGGTAACCGCCCACCCGTTACCGATGTCGACGACGCCAGCGTTCTGCCCCATGCCGACCAACAGGTGGCGCTTCATTTCTTCGGTGGTGCGCTCGCCGAACTGCTCAGCGAGGTGCTTCTTCGATGACTTGTAGCTGCAGTGCTCTGACCACATGACAGAGTACATCGCCAGCTCAGCGTTCGTGGGGCGACGACCTAATATCTCGCAGATCTTGGCGTATTCGTCTTCCTTCAGGCCCAGTTCTTTCCAGGGCATATCTTTCGTGGGGGTTGCGGCCGCATCTTCTGTCGTATCCGGCAATTCCCGAGGATTCTCTGCTTTGACCTTCGCGGTCATACCTGCTCCATTCGTTACGCACGTTTCGGTTCGCGTCTATGAACGTTTCGTGAAAAATTCAGCGGGCGCGGCCTCGTATCTATTCACGAGGCCACACGTCGGATTACCCCACTAATCCCATCAGGGCGGACTGGAAGATCTTCAGGCCTTCGGTACCACCGTGTCCGGAGTGCACGCCATCCTTCGTGGCCAGCGGACCAAAGCCCGCTTCGGTCGCGTGTTCGGGGTGTGGCATCAGACCAACGACATTGCCCGCAGCATTTGTCACGCCAGCAATATCGTCCGCGGAACCATTCGGGTTCAGGCCGATGTAGCGGAAGACGATGTGGCCTTCACCTTCGAGACGCTCCAGCTCAGCCGGGGAGGCTTGGAAGTTGCCTTCACCGTTCTTCAGCGGAACCGTGAAGTGCTCGCCAGCGCTAAACGCACGTGTCCACGCGGTATCGGCGTTTTCGACGCGCAGTTCCTGGTCGCGGCAGAAGAACTTCTGATGATCGTTACGGATCAGAGCGCCGGGAAGCAGGTGCGCTTCGCAGAGAACCTGGAAGCCATTGCAGATGCCAAGAACGGGCATACCCTTACCGGCTGCCTCGACAATTTCACCCATCACGGGAGCAGTCGCAGCAATTGCGCCACACCGCAGGTAGTCGCCGTAGGAGAAACCACCGGGGATGACGACCGCGTCAACGCTGTGCAGGTCGGCATCCTTATGCCAGAGAGCGACGGGCTCGCCACCGGCAAGGCGGACGGCGCGCGCAGCATCCCGGTCATCCAAGGTGCCCGGGAAGGTAACAACACCAATGCGGGTCACTTGGTGGCCTCGCCTTCATCCAGCGCCTCGACGCGGACGACATCTTCGATGATCGGGTTCGACAGAACCTCTTCAGCTGCCTTGCGGGCATCCGCGAGAAGTTCCTCGGTGACCGGGCCGTCAACCGTCAGGTGGAAGCACTTGCCCTGGCGAACAGAAGCAAAGCTTGTGATTCCAAGCCTCGGAAGTGCAGATCCCACTGCCTTACCCTGGGGATCCAGGATTTCCGGCTTCGGCATCACTTCCACGATGATTCGCCCCACGGCGTCCTCCTATTGTGCGTGCGGAATTTCCGCGTGTTGGGTGACGGGCTTGACCCGCTTAATTGGTGGTGATGGTTATAGTGTCGGTTCTTCGCCGGTCAGGCGAACAAACGCTTCGATGTAACGGTCGCGAGTTGCGGTCACAACGGATTCTGGAAGGACGGGCGGATTTTCTCCCGACTTCTTGTCCCATCCGGATTCGGCGCTGGTCAGCCAGTCGCGAACGTACTGTTTATCGAAGCTCGGGGTGATCTGGCCGGGCTGCCACTGGTCGGCGGGCCAGAATCGCGAGGAATCAGGGGTCAGGATTTCGTCGCCCAGGACCAGGTTGCCTGTTGCGGGATCCAGCCCGAATTCAAACTTGGTGTCGGCGATGATGACACCGCGCTCGGCAGCGATTTCGCGAGCACCTTCATACAGGGCGATAGAAACGTCGCGCAGGCGAGACGCAAGTTCTTCGCCGACCATTTCAGCTGCGCGTCCGAAGGAAATGTTCTCGTCGTGATCGCCCAGTTCCGCCTTGGCAGCGGGAGTAAAGATCGGGGTTTCGAGGCGCGAGGCTTCAACCAGACCCTCGGGAAGAGCGATATCGCAAACGGTGCCCGACTCTTTGTATTCGACCAAGCCGGAACCCGTCAGGTATCCGCGAACGACGCACTCGATCGGAATCATATTCAGAGCCTTGGCAACCACTGATCGACCGACGAGGGGAGCCGGAACGCTCAAAGGATCTGTGGCATCAGTTTCAGCAGTGATGACATGGTTTTCAATCACGTCGCGTAGCTGTTCCATCCACCAGAGAGCAAGCTGGTTCAGCACCTTGCCCTTTCCGGGGATTTCCGACGGCAGAATGTAGTCGTAAGCGCTGATGCGGTCCGAGGTCACCAGAAGAAGACGGTCAGGTGTTTCCTGATCGGCGGGCGCGTAGATGTCACGCACCTTGCCGGAGGACACATGTTTCCATCCTGGAAGTTCCATAGCAGCCATTACGCGTCCTCCGTCTCTATTCAGTTCAGTTCTTAGCGTCTAGCTCGGCCGGCCAGGTTGCAATGTCTTTACGGTGATGCTCACCAGCGAAGCTGATCCAATCGACGCCCTCGTAGGCCTTGGCTCTGGCTTCTTCAACGGTTGCGCCGCGTCCCACGACGTCCAGCACACGCCCACCGGAATTCACCAGCATTTCGTCGGGTTCGAACCCGCAACACCCCAGTGCAACCTCCTCCGCCGAAGATGTGATCTCAAAACGAGTACCCGCGTGAATAACATGCACGCCGTCGATAGCTTCCGCGTCCTCAATGCCTGTGATTTCATGTCCGGTATCGGGTGTGTCCGGGTAGCCACCCGATGCCATCACAACCGTGACCACCGCATCCGGGGACCAGATGGGAGCAGGCAAATGAGCAAGCGTTCCAGTCGCCGCGGCGTAGAGCAGGTCAGCAAGTGACGAATCGAGGCGTTCAAGAACAACCTGCGTCTCAGGATCACCGAAGCGAACATTGAATTCGACGACGCGAATACCTTTCGACGTCATTGCCAGACCGCAGTAAAGCAGCCCCACGAACGGGGTTCCGCGACGAGCCATCTCGTCAACGGTCGGCTGAGCAACGGTCTTCACGACCTCGTCGACAACCGAGTCATCCAGCCACGGAAGCGGCGTGTACGCACCCATGCCACCCGTATTCGGACCGGAGTTTCCGTCGCCAACACGCTTGAAGTCTTGAGCGGGAACTAGCGGAACAACAGTCGTGCCATCGCTGACGCAGAACAGAGAGACCTCGGGGCCATCCAAGTATTCCTCAACCAAGACAACGCCATCTTCACGGTTCAGGCAGGTGGTTGCGTGAGCAAGCGCCACATTGCGATCATCAGTCACCACAACACCCTTGCCAGCGGCAAGCGCATCATCCTTCACCACGTAGGGAGCGCCGAATGCGTTGAACGCAGCCTCGACCTCTTCGGTCGTACGGCAGGTGAAAGCGCGAGCGGTCGGAACACCAGCTGCTTCCATGACCTCTTTAGCGAATGCCTTGGACGCCTCAAGTTGAGCAGCAACCTTCGACGGGCCAAAAACCGGGATACCTTCAGCGCGCACAGCGTCAGCGACGCCGGCGACAAGAGGAGCCTCAGGGCCAACAACAACCAGGTCCACTCCGCGACCCTTCGCGCGCACAGCGACATCATCCGGATTCAGCGGGTTAAATACAAGTGATTGCCCCAGTGGCTCAAGCCCCGGGTTACCCGCCTGAACAATCAGTTCAACCGGATCAGATGAAGATGCAGTACGTACGAGGTTTCGGGCGAGGGCGACCTCGCGCCCCCCATTTCCCACTAAGAGGACCTTCATGGCTTCAGCCTATCGATGTTTGCGAGCTGGCGCGACACTCGTCCAATTCCTCCCGACGTGGGACGTGCCACGAATCCACCTTCCGCGCCGCCCAGTTTCGTGATTGACGAGGCCGGATCCGACCTACCATGCGCCATTCGAATCGCCGGTCCGAGTGGTCGCAGACGAATCTTCATCAACGTCAGTGCTACGACGCAATCGACGTTCAATTTCTTGACGACGTTGCTCTTCTGGGGTCAATGGCTTCGATTCTTCATCGCCCTCCTGGTCCAACGAATCACCCTGCTGACTCTGTTCTTGACCGCCACCGGAAGAACTCTGGCCCGAAGAGTCGCTGCTCTGCGAATTATTCGACTTATCCGGCTTACCTTGTGCGCGCTGACGCTTATTCTTCAAGCGCTCGCGAGCCCTACTTGCCTGCTCAGATTGGGAAGATTCTTCCTGATCAGCAGATCCGTCACCCGACCCCTGGTCAGGCTGAGAGTCTCCGCCCTGCCGGTCGGCCTCGTTATCCGAAGACGAACCGGACTGCGACGAACTCGATTGGTCGGAATCGCCAGACTGACCTTGATCGCCACCTTGGCCCCCTCGGCCACCGGAGGACTGATCCTGCGGATCCGACGGGTCTTGCGGCCGGGAATCAAGAGTGCACGCAACAAGCATTTCATCCGCCTGCTGGTAATTCTGATCCGCTTCATCACCCTTGCCGGATTCTGTCGCCTGGTCGCCCAATACCTCGAGCGCAAGAGCAGTGTTAATACGCACCTGACACTCGTAAGAGAAGGCTTGAATGTGCCCCTCTTCGTCCTGTGTAGCCTTCGGGACGCCTTCAAGAGCAATCTGCAATTCGCTGAGTGCCTGACCTGCTTTGCCCTCTTTCAAAAGAGACGTGCCCACGTTGTAATGCGCCACCCATGACTCTGGCCCGTAGGTCGTCAACGTACGTTGCGTTGAATACTCGCCCGTTGCCTGGGTGTACTCGCCCGCCCGCCACTGGTCTCGCGTGTGATGAGACCAGACGGGAAGCCCCACAAGGAACGACGCAATCAGGCTAGCAACGACAATGAGGGGCGTAGACCTCAGGAGTCTGCGCAGATCTTCCTTTGTTCGCTCCCGCTTTGCCGGAACAGGCTGGCGTTCAGGATCACCAGCAGTACGCCCACCGAAGGGAAGCGCGACCTCGTACTTATTCGCCTTACGGGTGTTCTTCTTAGATGGCACGAGCCCTCCTCATGTTTCGGGCTTTACCTGCAACGATCGCGGTTTCCCACTGAAGCATTCCGCCCAAGAACAGGGCAAACGGCCAAATCAGGTAGCGTGCTGCCTTCACTTGGGCTCGCTGAGTGGCCACTACCTGCGAATTTTCATCCAGAGTCGACGCAGCCTGTTTGACCTCGGCAGTTGCCGGCGAGTGGATGTACGTCAGCCCCGTTTGCTCGGCAATGTCTTTCAAGGCGTCCTCGTCAATGCGCGTAATCGCGATCGGAGAATCCGGCTCGGAACCATCGCGAATGTACTCGTCTTCGACCACTTCACCTGCTTGATCGCCCGACTGAGAGTCTTCGGTGTATCCGCGCTCCTGCGCGTCACCCGTCAGGCGACGCACCTTCATCGGCCCACCCTCTTTCGTGCCGTACCCGATGATCGCACCACCGTCGACGTATCGGCTCATCAACCCCCACGAAGACGTACTCATGTCGTCGATGGGACTCCAGACGTCTTCATTCGAGCTTTCCCCGTCAGAGAAGACGAAAAGCCCACGGATTGCGTCCGGATCTTGTTCTTCAGCGTCAGACAGCGCACTGAAAAGAGCTGAAGCCGGACGATTCGGTGTCGACCCGTGGGACGAGTCAGAAAGCTCCTGACGCAGGTTCGTCAGATAGCTGTCGGCAGCATCCCGATCCGTCGTCAGAGGGAGAACCGTGCTGACATTCGAATCCCAGACCATGATCGTGATGCGAGCACCCGGCATTGCATCAAGGATGGTCTGAACGTCCTGTTTGACGCCCTCGATTCGAGGCCGATCGCCATCCCAGTCTTCACCCGCCATCGATCCTGTCCGGTCGATGACAATCCACGCTTCGGCCGCCGAGCCAACGTCACTTGCCTTGCCAGGAATGGAGGGGCCCGCCATCATAAAGACCAACAGAGCAACGATCGTGGCACGTCTGGCGGCTTCACGTTTCGATGTGCGCGTACCTCGCTTCAGCCCAAGCAGGACCAGCGCGAATCCAACAAGCGCCACAAGAATGAACGCTGTTAAAGAAAACACGGGACGGAAGAACATGTCAGAGCCTCCCGATCGCAAGCAGACCGAGGAACCCGATAATGCCAACAGCGGCAAGACTGAGGAAGCCAGCCGGCTTATCGATCTCAAGAACCTTCGCATGCTCGGACAATTCGATGCGCTGTAGAGATTCGATTTCTTGGATGATCCCTTGGACGCTCGCAGCGTCGGAGGCATCATAGAAGACACCGCCGTTGTCTTCGGTCAGCTCTTTCAGTTCTTCACCCTCGGTGGTCAGCAGGTCACCATCCCCGGGATACAGGGTGGTCACCTGAACGTTCTGCTGATGAGCAAAATCAAACGCCTGAGCAAGCGTGTAAATCTGCGGACCGTTGATCTCGTTATCCGTGGCAAAAAGAATCAGACGTGAACGGTCTTCGCCGGAGTGGTCAAAACTCAGCACACACGACGCCAAGCCGTCGCCTGCAAGCGACGCGGCTTCTTCTTCGTCGTCAAGGGTCGCCGCCGTGTAGTCAATCAGCTCCTGCGTGACATACACGCCGTCGGCGCTTTCACCCAGGTAGCCTTCCTTCATGATTCGGCTCATCTCGTCGAGCTCAGACACCGCAAGGTCGTAGTCGTTCGTCAGCGGGAACTTCACCAACGTGCGAGAATTCCACAGGTTCAAGCTGATTCTTTCGCCTGCAAAATGCTGAACAATCCGCGAAAAAGCATCGCCGATATTCCCGTCGTAGGGGATCATCGACCCCGACGTATCCAGGCACAAAACAATGTCACGTGACGCCGTCTTCTCATCCTGGATCACGCGATCAATGGGTGCCCCGGCACTGAATGCCACGCCGACAATGCCCAAGCTCAAAAAGACAATCGCGCCCGCAAGCATGATGCGACTACGCCTGACCAGGCGTTTAAAGCCGGGCAACGTTGAGATATAGCCGGAATGCGCCACCCAGCCTCGTGAATCATTCGCGATAGAGGACGAGGCCGCACGCCTCCACCCAACGACCAACGCGACCAGGGCGGCTCCGATAACGAGAACAACGAAAAAGGTGAACTTCACTGATCGATCACCTTCAACGCTGACTCAAGAAGCGTCGACACCCACTTGCGCGTCGGTTGGCCGGAGAACGAGGGTTCGACGCAGCGCTCCATCAGATGCACGTACGCCGGCCACATCGGCACGAGCGCGCGAATCTCAGCGACCGTCGCGGACTCAAGATTGCGCCCCGTCCGCTCGGTCCCCAGCGCGCGCATCAAGCCCGCAACCGCCAAGTGAACCTCGGATTCGTTCCATTCTCCGGCGAAGAAATTCGCTTCGATCTGCACAAGATTGTCACGGTATGCACGACGTTGCTCAGCGCTCAGATCACGCAGGCCCCGCGGACGATTCGCATCCGACTTCCACCAGCGGACAAGGCACGCCACAATCCACGCGACGATGACGAGGAACAGAATGAGACCGGCAACCCACATCCACTCGGGATACACGACCGGCTCGCGAACACCGTCCAGAATGTTACCTGACACGAATCCCCCTTTCGAGGGCGCTCATCAGAGCACGCGGCACGTCCTTCGAGCCCGAAACCGACACTCGGATCACACCGCGATGATCCAGTAGGGACGCGACCTCTTGACGCCTAGCCGACACGATCAACTTCGCCTGGTCAGCCAACTGCGTGTCACCCAACAGGAAATCCGGCAACGGCCCCTGATCGACATCGACAATGCGAGTTCCCTTCGGCAAGTCCATCGGATTCATATCATTCACAGACACCACGATCACCGCATGTTTGCGCGTCAGCTTCGCTAAGACTGCATCCGCTTGCGAACCTGGCTCAGGCTGGAGCGAATCCGTTGCCAGAACAATCAGGGACCTACGACGAATCGCAACACACGCTCGCTCAAGAAGCGCCGTCACATTCGACGCGGGTGTTTCAAGCGTGATCGTCGGGCTGAGCCGTCGCAGAAGCATCTCCGCGTAGGCATTACCTGAACGCGCCGGGGAAATCGTGATCTTCTGACTATCCCCTGAAATCGCACCCAACTGATCGCCACGCGCTACCGCCAACCATGCGATCGCCTCACAGGCACTGGCGACAACATCAATCTTCGGCTCGCCCGATGGAGCAAGCGCCCCCATCGAACGCCCCGTGTCGACCAGCAGGACAACCTGCAGGTTAGCCGTCGACTCATAGCGACGAATAATCGCCTGCCCTGTACGAGCGGTCGCAGCCCAATCAATATCCTGGACGTCATCGCCCGCATGATATTCGGCAAGATCAAGAAAATCCCAGCCACGGCCCGGACGCGCACCGGAATGCTGCCCATCCATGATGGACAGCAGTTTGCGCATGATCGGCAAGCGCGCACGCGACGACAACGCGTGGATCTCGCGACTACGAACGGGCATGACAGCGTATCAGCTTCCTAGAATTCGACCGAAATAACATGAAGCGGGGCTCACGGAACAGGGACAGCGTTGAAGACAGCATCAATCAGGCCTTCAACCGACACATCGTCAGCCAACGCATCGAACGTGCGGATAATGCGGTGGCGGAGCACCGAATAACGCATGGCCTTCACATCGTCGGGAACAACAAAATGACGACCTTCAAGGAGCGCAATGGCCTGAGCGGCACGCATCAACGCAATACCACCGCGCGGAGACGCACCCACCCGCACATGATTTGCCCACGCTGGCAACGGAACGGGCCCGGAACCGCGGGTCGTGTTCATCAAGTCTACGATGTAGCCCTTCAACGTGTCGTGGACAAACACCTTCTGAACGGTGTCCTGCAGACCCACCAGCTCCTCAATCGAAATCGGCTCACCCGTAGCGGGTTGCGCCATCTGGCCAGACTCAATGCGAGACAGGATCTCAAGTTCTTCGCGTGGCTGGGGGTATGTAATAACCTGCTTCAAAAGGAAGCGGTCCATCTGAGCCTCGGGAAGAACGTACGTGCCTTCTTCCTCGATCGGGTTCTGGGTGGCCATCACCATGAACGGCTGGGGAAGCGGATAGTTCACGCCACCAATCGTTGTCTGATATTCCGCCATTGCTTCAAGCATCGCGGACTGGGTTTTCGCGCTGGAACGGTTGATTTCGTCCATCAACACGAAGTTTGCGTGGACAGGACCAAGCTGAGTGGTCATTTCTGCGGTTGCCTGGTTCCAGATCTGCATACCGACGATGTCGTTAGGCATCAGGTCAGGTGTGCACTGGATTCGACGGAACGAACCGGAGACAGCGGAGGCAAGCGTTTGGGCGGCAGTCGTTTTCGCCAGGCCGGGGACGGACTCGATCAGGATGTGACCACGAGTCAGCAGACCCACCATCAGTGCACGCTTGAGGTCGTGCTGGCCGACAACTTTCGAAGAGAAAATGTCGGAGACTCGCCCTAAAAGCTCCCCAGCCTTTTCAAGTTCTTCAGCGGAAATAGTTGGTGCCACCGTTGGCCTCCCCACTCGATTGTGTGTATTTCTTAGGGCTAATGCCCAAATTTTATCGCAGGCCACCGAGAACACGGTTTGCATATAAAAGCCCGGTGGTCGGACCCATCGGGTCCGACCACCGGTATAGATCGCGTGCGCTAGAGCGCTACCTGAAATCAGGCGCGAGCTGCTGCGATGCGCTCACGGAACTTCGCGAGCTGCTCGGTGATCTCCTTGGGGAGCTTGTCACCGAACTTCTTGAAGTATTCCTCGGTGTCGTCCATCTCAGCGGTCCATGCGTCGAGATCGATCGCGAAGAGCTTGGCCCACACGGACTCGTCAATGTCGAGACCATCAAGGTTGAAGTCCTCGAACTTCGGGTAACGACCGGTGACACCGTCGATTGCCTCAACCTCGCCAGCGGCACGACGGACGATCCAGTCGAGGACGCGCGAATTGTCACCGTAGCCCGGCCACATGAACTTGCCGTTCTCGTCCTTGCGGAACCAGTTCACCTGGTAGACCTTCGGGAACTTGTCGCCAAGCTCTGCCTGCATCTCGAGCCAGTGACCCCAGTAGTCAGCCATGTGGTAGCCACAGAAGGGGAGCATTGCGAACGGGTCGTGACGGAGCGAGCCGGCCTTGACGTCGGTTGCTGCTGCGGTGACCTCGGAAGCAACGGATGCGCCGATGAAGACGCCGTGTGCTGCTTCGTACTGTTCTGCAACGAGCGGGACGTTGGTGGCGCGACGGCCACCGAAGAGGATGGCGTCAATGGCAACACCCTGAGGTGCTTCCCAGTCGGAGCAGATGATCGGGCACTGCGATGCCGGGACGGTGAAGCGGCTGTTCGGGTGAGCAGCCTTCTCGCCGGACTCGGGGGTCCAGTCGTTGCCGTGCCAGTCGATCAGGTGTGCCGGGACCTCGCCGTCGATGCCTTCCCACCACACATCGCCATCGTCGGTCAGTGCGACGTTGGTGAAGATGGAGTTGGCGCGCATGGTGTCCATAGCCATCGGGTTGGTGTCGTACGAGGTGCCCGGTGCAACACCGAAGAAGCCGGCTTCCGGGTTGATTGCGTACAGGCGACCATCCGGACCCGGGCGCATCCAGGCGATGTCGTCACCGACGGTCTCAACGGTGTAACCCGGGATGGTCGGCTGGAGCATAGCGAGGTTGGTCTTGCCACATGCTGACGGGAACGCAGCTGTGACGTGGAACTGCTGGCCGGTCTCGGTGCGGGTCAGGCGCAGGATGAGCATGTGTTCTGCCATCCAGCCATCGCGGCGAGCCATGGTCGAAGCGATACGGAGAGCAAAGCACTTCTTGCCGAGCAAGGCGTTGCCACCATAGCCGGAGCCGAAGGACCAGATTTCGTTGGTCTCGGGGAAGTGGGTGATGTACTTTTCGTCATTGCACGGCCAGTTGTCATCAACCTGGCCCTCTTCGAGCGGAACGCCCACGGAGTGAACGGCGGGAACCCAGGTTGCACCTTCAGCGATGAGGTCCATTGCAGCCGTGCCCATGCGGGTCATGATGCGCATGTTGCAGACAACGTAGGGGGAGTCGGTGATCTCGATGCCGAGCTGCGAGATCGGACCGCCCAGCGGGCCCATGGAGAAGGGGATCACGTACATCGTGCGGCCCTTCATGGAGCCGGTGAACTTCTCCTTGAGGATGGCCTTCATTTCGGTCGGGTCTGCCCAGTGGTTGGTCGGGCCGGCGTCCTCTTCCTTTTCGGAGCAGATGAACGTACGGGACTCGACACGTGCAACGTCAGAGGGCTTGGAGCGAGCAAGGAAGGAGTTCGGACGCTTCTCTTCGTTGAGCTTGGTGAACATGCCAGTCTCAACCATGAGAGAGGTCAGGCGATCCCACTCTTCCTGCGAACCATCGGCAAACTCGATGGCGTCAGGCGTCGTCAGCGCGGCGATCTTAGCAACCCATGCGAGAACGTCTTCTGGAGCGTTGGACGGAGCTGCTGCTCGCACATCCTGTTCGGTCACGGACATTTTGCCTCCTGAGGCTTTCGGTATTCCAGGGCGACGGGTGCGCCCCTGTTCTACGTGTTCCATAATCCCAGATAGTGGAGGAAAATGCGCGGGCGATAAGTCCCGTGAGCATGTGTGCAACACTTCACAAACGTGGCGCGTCGGTATCCGTTCGTCTTCCTTCATTCATCTGAACGCCTCGAGTGCCTTAATCTGTAAGTGCGTTTTGGAACGCATCCCCAATCCTCAGGAGGAAAAATCGTGGGACTTCGTAAGGCCGCTGACGGCCCGTCCTTCTTCGACCTGTATTCACAGCAGGCCGCGAACCTTGTTTCCGGCACGACGATTCTTTCGTCAATCCTTGACTCCTCACCGCAGGAACAGGTCGCAATGCGCGATCAACTGCACGAGGTCGAACACTCCGGTGATGAAATTAATCACCACATTTTGAACCTCATCAACCAGACTTTCATCACCCCCTTCGATCGTGAAGACCTTGGCGCCTTGGCCTCGTGCCTCGACGACTGCATGGACCTCATCGACGAGGCCGGCGACCTCTACGTCATGTACGGTCTGAACGACCTACCGGACTACGTACACTCGCTTCTACACGAGCAGGTCGATATCTTGACTCGTTGCGCAGCGCTGACGGCAGAGCAGATCCCCGGCCTCAAGTCCCCACTGGACATGCGCGACTTCTGGGTTGAGCTGAACCGCCTTGAGAACGAAGGTGACACGACCTACCGTCGCGCTCTCACTTCGATCTTCGATTCCGGCCTTGATCCGGTGACGATCATCAAGCTGAAGGACCTTGTTGAGGTCCTAGAATCGGCATCCGACGCATTCGAAGACCTCGCAAACTGCGTTGAAACGATTGCGGTGAAGGAGTCCTGACCCGTGGATCTTAATCTGGTCCTGGTCTCGCTGGTCGTGATCATTGCTCTTGGTTTTGACTACACCAACGGCTTCCACGATGCGGCGAATGCAATCGCAACTTCCGTGTCCACCAGGGCACTGACCCCGCGAGCCGCTCTCCTCATGGCTGCTGTCATGAACATTATTGGTGCACTTTTGGGCACGGAGGTCGCAAAGACTATCGGTGAGGGCATCATCGATATCTCGCACTACACGAATTCGTCCGACGTTCTTCAACAGAGAGAGGGCTTGGCGATTGTGCTGGGCGCTCTGGTCGGTGCGGTTGTGTGGAATCTGATCACATGGTGGTTTGGGCTTCCATCGTCCTCATCACACGCCTTGATTGGTGGTTTGGTGGGCGCTGGCCTTGCTTCAGCGACCCAGGTGAAGTGGATTGGAATTCTTCAGCACGTCGTCATCCCGATGTTCGCGTCCCCGGTGATCGGCTTCCTTCTGGGCTTCTTCCTCATGAAGGGCCTGATGAGACTGTTGCAAAATCTGCCCTATCACCGCACGATGCGTCGCTTCCGTATTCTTCAGACTCTGTCAGCTGCAGCAATGGCCCTTGGCCACGGCCTGCAGGACGCTCAGAAAACGATGGGCGTCATTGTGATGGCGCTGATCGCCGGTGGCTACGGCGAGACGCACAACGTGATTGACCCGGTGACGGGTGACATCATGATTCCGCTGTGGGTCAAACTTGCTGCCGCAGGTGCAATTTCGCTGGGCACGTATGCCGGTGGCTGGCGCATCATGCGTACGCTCGGCCGTAAGATCATCGATCTAGATCCGGCTCGTGGCTTCGTCGCCGAGGGTGTTTCCGCCATCGTTCTCTACCTGTCCGCATTCGTTCTTCATGCTCCGATCTCCACGACGCACACGATTACGTCGGCGATCCTTGGTGTGGGTGCAACGAAGCGTTTCTCGGCTGTCCGCTGGGGGGTTGCTGGCAACATCGTGGTCGGTTGGTTCTTGACGCTTCCGGCTGCTGCGGCGGTTGCGGCGATCGTGTACTTCATCGTTCACGCGGTTGTTGGACTGTGACGATAGTGTTCGCCAATTTACGAGGCCGAACGGCCCACGCCACCGGCGCGGGCGCGTTCGCTGTTTCAGCCGTCGCGCTAATAGCAGGGTGTTCGAATTCGTCTGTCCTTGATTTGAAGGTCGGTGATTGTATTCAGCTGCCGAACACAGAGACGGCGGTGACGATCGATCGCACGTCCTGTTCCGAGGAACATCGGGGCGAGGTTTCAGCCGTTGTTCAGACAAACCCAAACGGTGCTGATGATGCGTTCCCTGGCGCTTCCAAACTGAACTCGCAGGCTGAAGAGGCGTGCGTTTCCTCTTTTACCGACTATGTTGGGTCAAACTATGTGACGTCATCGTTGGATGTATCGTGGCTTGTTCCGACTGAACAGTCTTGGAAGGACGGAGATCGTCATATTGCGTGCGTTGTGTATGCCCAGGGCGATCAAAAGCTCACGCAGTCTGTGAAAGATTCGAACTTGTAGGGCTCGCTTCTTCGGCTTTGAAGCTGTATACGGGGTGGGGGCGTCTTGCCGAGACGCCCCCACCCCGTGTGTTTTTACCGGATGATTAGCTGTTCCGGTCCGCCATCAGATGCGGTTAAGCGGGTTGCGGTGGAGGCGGCCTCGTCGATAAGGAAGCGACCAGCTGGTGAGCGTCACCACCTACGCCCCACGCGACACATCCGGGCTCTTTCGCGCAAAACCGTCGCACCAAGTGCAGCCAGTGCACACAAACCACCCCCACGACCGCCGATCTCACCCAGACGATCAAAGCCTTGCTCGAGAGCGTCAACGAGTTTGACGGCTTTCTAATTAACCGTGATCGAGCGCGCCAGATCCGCATAGGAGCGATCCAGCTCGTAGGCGTAGAACTTGGCCTGCTAATCGCTGAGCACACCACCCTCCATCACGGTTACAGTCTCCAGTTGTCCGGGGCGGCGACCTTGTAGTTCACCCCGATGGCTTCGAAGTGCTTGATCGCCGCGTTAATCTTCGCGTTCTCACCCGGGCGACGCTTCGTCGGATCCAGGCTCGACTTCGTCTCCCGGATCAAATACAGCCGGTCCTGTCCCTCCTCGGTTTTGATGATCGCCCAGTCCGGGTTGTAATCCCCAACCGGGGTGGGGATACGGAACTTGTCGGGCAGTTTCATGAACAAGCGGATGTCTTCTCGCCCGTCCAGGTGCTCGGCGAACTGGCGCTCGACCGCGGAGTCAAAGACGACGTAGTCAAAGTCTGTCTTTCCCGTGTTGGTCACCTTGTAGAGCTGGTCAAGGAAGCGGTCTTTCTCCTCGAGGCCGTCTTCTTGCAACTCGCGCAGCTCGTAGATACTCCCGCCGATCTTCTCGTACTGGATACCCTCAACCACCACGTGAGCGAGTTCTTCTTGAATACAGGTCGACGCCATCTTGATGAAGTCGTTCGGGTTCCCCAAAAACTCCCCAAGCCGCCCCGAGTCGGTGAGGATATCGATGATCGTCCGCCGGGTCAGCGAGGTCGCTTCCTGCAGCTGGGCCACGATATCGGGCAGAGGGTAGGAGCCGGTCAGGTTCGCGCCACGCGACCCAAGCGCGCTGCCCTTGGTGCCACCACGAGTCATCGTCATTTTCGTGCGCGTGACCTGGATACGGATCGGCTCGATCCTGGGAGCCGTCTTGATTCGGTTCACGCACGCGTCCACCAGGGCTTGGCGTTCAAAGTTGACCCGGTAGATGGTGCGCTGGGTGATCTTGTCCCAGAACTCCTCAAACCCAGGGGCTGCGTAGAGTTCCTTGTTCAGTTTGCGGGCCACACGCTTGCGCTTGCGCTTGATGATGGTTTCCATCTTGCACGCGTTGACGATGTTGATGACATCATCCTCGTACTCCGCATAGGGCTCGGGCAGATCAACCGTGAAGCCAAGCTGCTCGGGCACCCAGCTGCCCTGGACCTCACCCTGCTCGTTAATGAAACCGCGCCGGTGGAGGTGATCCCAGATCTCGGCCGACCGCTTCGCACCCAGCACGGTCTCTTTCCCATCAACCGTGATCGGCAGGCGCGAGAATTCCTGCTTACGCACAAACCCGATCGCCACGCCCGCCTTCTGGTACTCGTTCTGAAGCGCTGAAGCGAACGCCTGATACGACTCGCTGGCCACCACCGTCAACTGCGCCAGCCCAGTATCGCTAATGCGCTGCCCGGCCTGGTTCACTGGTAGACGCAGGCCACGACCGATCGTCTGGCGGCGCTCGGTTTCCGAGGCCATGTCACGCAGCGTGCAGATCTGGAACACGTTCGGGTTATCCCAGCCCTCACGCAAAGCAGAGTGGGAGAAAATAAAACGCACCGGCTCATCCATACTCAACAAGCGGGCCTTGTCACGCATGATCAACTCATACGCGTCATCATCAGCCTTGGTCTTGCCAGACGAGTCCTTGAACGTCATCACCGCGTTTTTGCCCTTGCCAGACTTCATCTGGGCGAAATAACCACTACGCGCCTCCAACGCCGTAACAGGCATGATGTCCCTGGCCTCGGGCTGGCGATCCAGCTCCTCGGTGTAAAGCTCATCGAACCAGGTAGCAAAATCACCGTTCGCGTCCAGGTTGTTGACACCGTCGCCCAGATACGAGGCGACTTTGTCGATAAAGAACAAAGACAGCACCTTGATACCCCGGGCATGAACCTGGAGTTCTTTACGGATATGTTCGCGGATGGTCTCGCGGATCATCTCCCTGAACACCGCGTCCTGGTTCGAGCCGATCTCATCCCCGACATGCAGGTACCCGTAGTTGGATAGTTCGATGCGTTCAGGCTCAACACTGATCTCGCTCACCCGCCAGTTACCCTCATAAGCCGGGTTACCGCCAGAGACATGCTCCAAGTCATCACCCTGCGTAGCGGTCACTTTACGCTTGGCGTACGAGCCGTCCTTCTTACGGCACACCAACTCCAGGGAGGCTTTGAACGGGTCGCGAGACACCCCAAGCAGCTTCACATACGGTTTAGCGCTCCCGCCAAGCTCCTGAGCGTCCGAGACCACGATCGTCTTCACCAGGCCGAGCTGGTGGGCGTCGAGCGGGTCAAGCCGGTACACCACGTTACGGGTCACTCTGTGGGTTGCGGAATAGCGCAGCGTGCACAACGGGTCCAGATCAGCCACCGCTGACTGAGCCAACTGTGACTCCATGTTCTGAGGCTCATCCATGATCACGATCGGACGAGTCGCCCGCAAATAATCCAGAGGCCGCAGTCCAGCAAGCTTGTCCCTGGTTTGGTGCATGATGCGCGTGTTCTTATCCCCACGCAGCGAATCAATCGTCATCACCAGGAACTGCAAACTCGTCGCCGACGCGAAATCACGCACCTCCTCAGCGCGCTCACCCGCATACACCGAAGCATCCATATTGATCTCCGGATACAAGTGGCGGAAATGCTCCCGCATCAAATCAATCGAGGTCTTCACGCCCTCACGGATCGCCACCGACGGCACCAGAATGATGAACTTGGTAAACCGGTAACGCTTGGCCAGCTCAAACGCGGTACGCAAATACACGTAGGTTTTGCCCGTACCGGTTTCCATCTCCACATCAAACTGCAAACCATCAGCAAGCGCCTGAGCACTCTCCAGACCGTTACGGTCTTGAACCCGCTGCACGTTCGCCAGGATCGTGTCCTCGTCCAGCACCAAGTTGTTACCCACCGCGCCGACCTCGGCAGCGATATCCAAACTCACCTGACCAGACACCTCGTCTTGGTCAAACAAGGCAGGCTCGGACGGCAACAGCCGGAAGGTGGTCACCAGCTGGTCCGCGTCCGCGGGCTGCCCATCGAACAAGTCCGTGACCGCTTCGATCGCGGAAGCCTGATACGGCTGATGAGGATCAAACTGAAAACGCATCACACCCGCTCCCTCTTAGGCCGTCCACAAGTCCACGCCACGGGAGCGGCATTCCTGAACCAGGTTCGTCTTGAGCACGTCATCGCCCTGGAAAGCATCCTCAAGCACCACCAGACGACCCGGTTCGAGGGCGACCATGGCACGCAACTGCTCCAGGGTGGGCTTGACGTGCTCGTTCAGATAAGCGACCACCAGGCCCCCGGCGACGCTGAACGCCTCCAGCCCGGCCACATCCACACGCTCAACCTGCTCGGTCAGCGAGAAACCAAGCTTGAGCAGAACCTCAGTCAACAGCGCTTCAGGGCGGGCGTCATCATCCGCGGACTCACCCATCCCAGCGAACAAATCGGCCAGCTCCTCCTCGGACAGCGAGGAGTCCGCACGCCACTTCGCAAAATTCGTATCCACCAACCGGTAAGCACGGAAGCCCACGTCCAAGCCTTCAGCACGCCCATCGAGCTTGGCAGATTCCTCTTCCAGAATCTTCGCCCCAGCCCTACGGATACGCTCACGCGTAATCTCCGCGATATTCTCATAGCCCGCCTTGCGGGCCTCAGACTTCTCATCGGTCGGCTCAGGCAACTGCACCGAAATACACCGACGGTTCCCACCATCCTCAGCATTCAACGCCATCACAGCATGAGCCGTCGTACCCGAACCAGCAAAAAAGTCAAGAATGATGTCGGCGTTTGATGAGCTTTTCATTGTCGCGCCTCGAATAAATGATTTCACCAAGGAGACAGGCTTGGGGAAATCAAAAGAAGCGCTCAGGTCAGAGCCAAGTTGAGCCAGATCATGGACGCCATCTTTGTTGAGATGCTTAATCACGGAATAGAATTTGGAGCCATCTTCGCTGACTTTTCGGTAACGTCCGACGATGTGGCCTTCAGCCTTCTTCTTCAACACATATTTTCCGGCTGCAAGTCCTTCGTCTATTTCAGCCAATTTCTTCGCGCCATGGTACTTCTCTATCTCCTCATATAGACAGGTACCGTACTTACCGAATTCTTTACGAAGCCAGTCTTCTTCGATCCAGTATTCCTCCCCATCGATCACTACCCGCGAGCCTCGGATATCCTTGGGCCGCAGAAGGGGCTGAAACGTCCCAATATTTCTTGCAAAAACGAGTGCATAATCGTGTCCTCGGATTAAATGTTTTGCCAGGCCGCCTCCCTCCGCCCTAATAACGGCGAGGGTGCCGACGTAGTTAGCTTCGCCAAACGTTTCCGACAGAACCGCCCTTGCGTGATCAATCTCCTCGTCGCCGATCGAGACGATGAGACAACCGTCATCGGTCAGAAGATTCCTTGCAAGTTTGAGGCGCGGATACATCATGTTGAGCCAGTTGGAGTGGAATCGTCCGCCTGTTTCCGGGTTAGTGGAAAGTCTCCCCCCCCCCGTCCTATTTGCCCTGTTTTTTCGAGGTAGGTACCGATCGGGTCTGCGTAGTCATCCGGGTAAACGAAGTCGCTACCAGTGTTGTAGGGCGGGTCGATGTAGATCATTTTGATCTTGCCGTAGTAGTGCTTCTGCAGCACTTTCAACACTTCAAGGTTGTCGCCTTCGATGATGACGTTGCCTGTGGTGTCCCAGTTCAGAGAGTTCTCCCGGTCGGGTGCGAGCGTGGCCGTGGTGGGTGTTTGGGCGGCGCGGATGGCTTGTGTCTTGCCCGGCCAGAACAGGCCGAAGCGCTCGGTGCCGGTTGTGGCGTCATCGCCGAGTACAGCCTGGAGCGCGGCGACATCGATCTTGCCGTCAGCAACGACCTCGGGCAGGAGGTCTGCGAGCTTGCGTGCGACGTCGGTGTGAAGGTTCAGTGTTGTGGGCGGAACCTGCTGGATGTCTTCTTCGTTCATTCTTCTGTACTCCGGTGATTGTTGGGATTGGGGCGAAACGCTGGGGCCGGCCTATCTGGCATCTTGTCACTGCGACTGCTCATTGTTTGGCTTCCAAGTCCAGTCGTCCTTCGCGCACCCACTGGTCTACTTCAGAGAGTTTGAACTTGTACAGTTTGCCGACCCTGTAGGCGGGCAAGAGTCCCTCTTTGATCCAGTTACGGATGGTGTCTTTGCTGACTGTCAGGTGATCGGCTACTTGTTCTAGATTCACCCAGGGTTCGTTGACGTCGTTCGTCATGATTTGCCTCCCTACAGTGCGTTGGCGACGCCCCGCATTGGGGCGCTTGCGGCTCCTAGAACCCCAAGGAGGTCCACGTTCTTCAGGGCCCAGTGTGTCTGGTTGAGCTCGTTGAATCGGCTATTGCCCCACAGGTCCAACTCTGTGAGCAGATCGTTGATCACCCGTTGAGGGACGGTATCGATCGCACAGTACTCCACGCGGATGCCTGAGCACAGGATTCTCACATCGGTCAGGCCATCCGACTTACCTTCGTAGGAGTCTCGCTTCTTAGAACGCGTGCGGAAGGCACCCTTAAGTAAGGCGAGCAACGTGCCGCCTGTGAGCCGAACATGTGGCTGTTCAAGCTGGCCCATGGCTACTCCCGAAAATTCCGAACGTTCTGCACCTTCTGAACATCACGGTTGATGTCAGAGATGAACGGCAGGGTTCGTTCCACGCTCGAGACGAGATCCAACTGGTTCCCATCAATTCCTAGGAAAATAGTGTAACTCAGGTCCCATCGCGAGTGTGGGTGACTGGCCGAGATTCTTGGCCAGGCCCTGATCAAGCCCGGTCCCACGTGTTCACGTGGGAGAGCTGTTGAGTTGACCTGGCGGGTGCCCTGTTTGCGGGGTGCCCGCCTTGGTCTTTTTACCAGTTTTCCTCCCGTTGTGAGCCCGTAACAGCTCAACGGCTCTCCCTTCATTTGAAGGGACGAGTCAATGCCAACTCCGGTCAGCTCCACCAATCCGTCCGTTTCCGACGACGAGTCCGATTCGGCGGGGCAAGCGGCTCCTTACGGCGGGGCTCTGGGTAATGGATGAGAAGTGCGGGTGTGACGCACGGAACATCAAAAGTTCGGCGTGGCGAACTAGAGGATTCGGCGTGCCGAACTTATCGTAAAAGCCCATCAAGACACTACATGTAGTGGCGGAATGATCATTTCGACCCAATATCTAGTGTTTCTTGTGGTGGCTTCATACAGAAAGGACATCCGTGCCCGGCACCTCCAACCGACTCGAACGCGCTAGGCCCATCAAGGAACTGTCGCCCGAGGAATCCCCCGACCTCGTCTACTTCTCCTCCGTCTCGGAGAACACCCACCGCTTCATTCAACGTCTGGGCCGCCCCGCCGTGAGAATCCCCCTGCGCCCGGCGATCGAGGGCATGATCCGCGTGAGCAACCCCTACGTCCTCATCGTCCCCTCCTACGGAGGCGGCGACCCCCGAGGAGCCGTCCCGCGACAGGTCGCGGCATTCCTCAACGACCCCGCCAACCGCCGCCTCCTGCGCGGCGTCATCACTTCCGGGAACACGAACTTCGGCGAGCACTACGGCATCGCCGGCCCCACGATCTCCGCCAAATGCGCGGTGCCGGAGCTCTATCGGTTCGAACTGCTCGGAACCCGACGCGACGTCGAGAAAGTCGCGGAGGGACTCGACCGCTTCTGGGAACGACTCAACGAAGAAGGAACACGATGACCAGCACGATCAGCGCGCCGACGACCACCGGCGCCGGAAAGCGCGAGGACTACCACGCGCTCAACGCCGAACTCAACATCTTCGGCCCCGACTCCACCATCCAATTCGACAAGGACCGCGCGGCTGCCCGACAGTTCTTCCTCCAGAAGATCATCCCCGCGACCAAGCGCTTCGACTCCGTCCTCGACCGGCTCGACTGGCTCGTCGACAACGGCTACTACGAGGCCGACGTCCTCGCCCCCTATTCGCGGGACTTTCTCGTCGCCGCTCACGAACGCGCCGCCGCCCACCGCCACCGCTTCCGCACCTTCCTCGGCGCCTTCAAGTTCTTCACCTCCTACGCGCTCAAGACCTTCGACGGCGAGGAGTACCTCGAGGGCTACGAGGAGCGCGTTGTCATCACCGCCCTGCTCCTCGCACGAGGCGACGAGGACCTCGCCCTCGGGCTCATCGACGACATCGTCTCCGGACGATTCCAACCCGCCACCCCCACCTTCCTCAACGCCGGCAAGGCCGCTCGCGGCGAACTCGTCTCCTGCTTCCTGCTGCGCCTCGAGGACAACCTCGAATCCATCGGCCGCGGCATCAACTCCGCCCTCCAACTCTCCAAACGAGGTGGCGGCGTCGCCCTTCTGCTCACCAACCTGCGCGAAGCGGGCGCCCCCATCAAGCGCATCGAGAACCAGGCCTCCGGGATCGTCCCCGTCATGAAGATCCTCGAGGACTCCTTCTCCTACGCCAATCAGCTCGGAGCCCGTCAGGGAGCCGGAGCTGTCTACCTCAGCGCCCACCACCCCGACATCATGGCCTTCCTCGACACCAAGAGGGAGAACGCCGACGAGAAGGTACGGATCAAGACCCTCTCCCTGGGCGTCGTCATCCCCGACATCACCTTCGCTCTGGCGCGCGACAACAAGGACATGCACCTGTTCAGCCCCTACGACATCGAACGCGAATACGGCGCGCCCCTCTCCGACCTGTCCATCACCGACCACTACGACGAATGGGTCGCCAATCCGCGCATCCGCAAGCGCACGATCAACGCCAGGGACTTCTTCAAGACCCTCGCCGAACTCCAATTCGAATCCGGCTACCCGTACCTCGTGTTCGAGGACAGCGTCAACCGCGCCAATCCCGTGTCCGGGCGAATCAACATGTCGAACCTGTGCTCGGAGATCCTCCAATCCAACAGCCCCTCGACCTACGACGCGGCCGGCGGATACACGAGCGTGGGTAAGGACATCTCCTGCAACCTCGGTTCGCTCAACATCGCCAAGGCCATGGGAAGCGGGGACCTCGCCACCACCGTCGAACGAGCCGTGAGGGCGCTGACCTCCGTGTCCGACCGGACGAATATCGACGCCGTCCCCTCCGTCGCGGCGGGCAACGCCGCATCCCATTCCATCGGTTTGGGGCAGATGAACCTCCACGGCTACCTCGCGTCCCAACGCATCCACTACGGGAGCCCGGAGGGCATCGACTTCACGGACATCTACTTCCTCACCGTCGCCTACCACGCGATCAGAGCCTCGAACCTCATCGCGAAAGAGCGCGGGCGGCGTTTCGAGGGATTCGAGGAGTCCGACTACGCGAGCGGCGCCTACTTCGACAAGTACCTCGAACGCGAATGGAAACCCGCCACCGAACGCGTCGCCCGCCTCTTCGACGAAGCCGGGGTCGCGATCCCCACAAGGGCGGATTGGGCCGAACTCAAGGAGTCCGTCGCCGAGCACGGCATCTACAACGCCTACCTCCAAGCCGTGCCGCCCACGGGATCCATCAGCTACATCAACGACTCCACCGCATCCATCCACCCGATCGTGGCGCCCATCGAGATCCGCAAGGAGGGAAGACTCGGGCGCGTCTACTACCCGGCCCCCCACATGACCCAGGACAACCTCGAGTTCTTCCGGGACGCCTACGAGATCGGCCCGGACAAGATCATCGACACCTACGCCGCGGCCACGCGGCACGTCGATCAGGGACTCTCCCTCACCCTCTTCTTCCGAGACACGGCCACGACCCGCGATATCAACCGGGCGCAGATCCGCGCCTGGCGAGCGGGGATCAAGAGCCTCTACTACATCCGCCTTCGTCAGAAGGCCCTCGAGGGCACCGAGGTCGAGACCTGCGTGTCCTGCTCCCTGTGAGCCCCGCCCACCCGATCCGCTGACCCGAAACAGGAGACGACAATGACGACCAATACCGCTGCGCCCCTCACCGACATCTCGGTGACCCCTCCCCACTACAGGCTCGACCCGAATGCGCGCCTGCGCCCCATCAACTGGAATCGGGTGTCCGACGACAAGGACCTCGAGGTCTGGAACCGCCTCACCGCGAACTTCTGGCTGCCCGAGAAGGTCCCCCTGTCCAACGACCTGCGCTCGTGGAAGAGGATGAGCGAGCAGGAGCGCACCCTCACCATGCGAGTCTTCACCGGACTCACCATGCTCGACACGGTCCAGGCGACGGTCGGCGAGGTGTCCCAGATCCAGGACGCCCGCACCGAGCACGAGGAGGCCGTCTACACGAACATCGCATTCATGCAATCCGTCCACGCCCGCTCCTACTCGTCGATCTTCTCGACTCTGTCCGACACCGCGCAGATCGACGAGGCCTACAGGTGGGCGGTGAACAACGACCTGCTCCAACAGCGCGCGAAGACCGTCCTGCAGCACTACTACGGGGACGACCCGCTCAAACGGAAGGCCTCCTCGACCCTCCTGTCCTCTCTGCTGCTGTACGCGGGCTTCTACCTTCCGCTGCACTTCTCGGTTCACGCGACCCTGACGAACACAGCGGACATGATCCGGCTCATCCTGCGCGACAAGGCGGTTCACGGCTACTACTCGGGATACAAGTACCAGCGCGGCCTGGAAACCCACCCGGCCGCCGAGCGCGAGGAGATGGACGAATTCGTCCATGCGCTGCTCTCCGAGCTGTACAAGCTGGAGTTGCAGTACTCGGGGGAGCTGTACGAGCCCTTCGGCTTGATGGACGACGTCGCGGTGTTCGTGCGCTACAACGCCAACAAGGCCCTGATGAACCTCGGATACCCGGCGTACTTCCCGCCCGAGGAGACCGAGGTCAATCCGGAGATCCTCGCGGCCCTGGCCCCCGGGGCCGATGAGAACCACGACTTCTTCTCCGGATCGGGCTCCTCTTACGTCATCGGCAAGGCCGAGGACACCAGCGACGAGGATTGGGAGTTCTGATCCGCCAGGCGGGCGGGTCCCGATGGGGCCCGCCCGCCTTCCTCCCTTCATCGCTCCTGAGAGCGATCAGATCCACCCCCACGAGCGCACCACCTACACCCCACGCGACACATCCAGGCGCTTCTCGTCGACGAGGGCGATCGCCTCCGGTCCGGACATGGCGACGCCGACGACCTCGATATCGGTCTGCCGATGAGCTTGGATGCGGTCGGTACGGCTCTTGACCTTGAGGTTCAGAAGAACACGGCGGGTAAGCGGCTGATCAAACAGTTCTGCACCCCGGCCACGCCCTCCGTGCTCAACGGTGGCGGCACCAGGAACCTGCCGGGCAGCGACCCCCGGATGGATGGCAGGCGTTCAGAACAACAACCACTACCCGAACCCACATCAGGTCATTGACGCGGCCTCACTATCGGGGGTCGCGGGTTTGATCACGTTGCTGCCATGTACGTGAATGGCCGCCGCTCAACTGCAGCCTTCATAGCGTCGGACTGCGTGGCCATGGGCATCAACAACGACCACACCGAAACCCACACCGAGCGGATCACACCAGAGCGCTTTGGTTTCTTTGATCGCAATGCTCTGGATGCCGGTCGCTTCATCTACGGCACGTTGAACGCTGTGGTGACGGCGCATGAAGGCGATCAGCTCCTCGATGCATGGCTGGACGCGGCTGACGAGATCGACGTGTTCGCTGCCTTCGATCAGAGCACTCTCGTGATCGGTGAAGGGTCACGCAATGCCACGCTCTCTCGCTTCGCCGGGCGGGTCCTCATCCGCTACGGGCAGACCAACCAGGCGCGTGACTTGTTCGACCACAAAGCGAATCTATGCGAACCACCGCTCAGTGACAGCGAGCTGACGACGATTTGGAACTCGGCGTGAGGTTGCCTCCCCAAAAGCCTAACCACAAGCCCGTCAGGGAATTGGGGTGAAAACCTCACCCGTCTGACATACCTCGCACACCGCTACCTACATCTGGACCGGTGGGAGGTCGCGCTCATGCCCCTGGGCGTGCTGCTCGACCTGGTCGAATGCCACTGGCAACACACCCAACCCGGCCGCAACAGCGCTGAGCCCAGCATCGACGACATCATCCCCGTCGAGATCTGAGTTCGCTTATCGGTCGAAGGGAGGGACATGCCTATTGCGGAGCCTGGGCGGCGTGCTATCTAGAGTTCTCGCTGGCAGAGTTTCTCGCCGGGGCAAGGCCGGGCAAAGTCGTCATCTTGGCATCGGTTAAACTGGGCATAATTGTTCAGCCCGTCTCGGAGCCTTGCTTCTGGGAGCGGGCTGGATCTTTGGGTATTAACCCGATCTTTACTCATCGACCGGCGTCGACGCCAAGGCGCTGCCTATAGTTGCCGGTGGCAGGGAGCTGATTCGGCTAACCTCGTTATGGGACGCCAGATAGCGCTCCCATTCCGAGGCCCGTGTTCATGCACGGGCTTTCGCGTAGACGCAGTGCCGGAATAGACGTAACCCCGGCGATGCAACCGAGGCTGGTGATCGTTCCGGGGTCTTCGTTAACGAACGATAGCAGCGGAGGTTACTCAGTGACCAGTGACTCCCACCTCGAGTGGAACCCTCAGGTCATGCTGGACCTCCTGTCACGAGGGGCGGGTGTGTTACAGCGGGCACCCAGTCCTATCGTGGATGGTTGACAATATTCACGCGCGTACCGACCCGGCCGGCAACATCAAACCCGACAAACAAAAGAGCACCGAGAAGATCGACGGTGAGCATGGCCCTGCAAGGATGATGTTGTAGCGGTTGACGCACACAGTTAGGTACACCTCCCAGAAATAAAGTAAGTTTAGCCTTATCTAATTAAGGATGGTGTTTGCGTGAACGATAGTGTAACGGATCAGGTTGTTGACGGTGAGTATGGGTCCGCGAAGGAAAAATCTGTCGCTGGCCAGAACGCAATCCGTCAGCTATCGCAGCCGGTGAAAGGCAAGCTGTTCGTCGCGCAGGTTTTGGCTTTTCTCTCTGGTGTGTTGGCTATTGCCCCGTATGTGGCTCTGGTGGAGCTTGGCAGAGAACTTATGCAAGACCAGATGGACCCGGCGCGGGTGAACTGGATTGTCATGCTTCTCGTCAGCGCATACATGACCCGGTTGACCTTATATTTTGTTGCATTGGGCGTGACGCATTTTATTGACCTGTCGTTGCGTAATCAGATGCGTCGGCAAATTGCCGCCCGAATGTCGACTGCTCCGCTGTCGTGGTTTACCCGCGAGGGTGAGGGGAAGATCCGCAAGACCATTCAGGATGATACGTCCACGGTGCACACAGTGATCGCGCACGGGCCGATCGAGAAACTGAACGCGATCGTATCCCCGCTCGCCTTGTTGATATATGCGTTTGTGGTGGATTGGCGACTCGCGTTGCTGTCGATTGCGACGATCCCGCTCTATGTGGGCATGTATGGCATGTCGATGCGTGGGATGAATGAGAAGACCGCCCAAATGGACACCAAGCTCGCTCAGGTTTCGGCAACGATGGCCGAGTTCGTTGCCGGTATCTCAGTGGTGAAAGCGTTCGGCAAGGTTGGCCAAGCACATAAAGCCTATTTAGATGCAGCTAACGAGTTTTCTAAGTTCTACCGGGCGTGGTGTATGCCGCTGGTGTCGATGTCGGTCGCCTCATTTTCGTGGGTGTCGATCCCGGTGTTGTTGATCGTGAACCTTGGCGGTGGCGCGTTGATGATGAACGCCGGTTGGGTGAGCATCTACGAGGTGATAACGACGACGTTGATTGCCTTGGTGTTGCCGGGAGCGTTGATGACGGTGGCAACGATCGCCTGGTCGTACCAGCTCGCAGGGTCTGCGGCAGTGAGGCTGGTGAACGTCATGGAGCTACCGGCGTTGAGTCAGCCCGATGCGCCACAGACACCACACGGTCATGATATTGAGATTCGGGGTGTGTCGTATGCCTATGACGACACCCAGGCATTAGACGAGGTGAGCCTGAGCGTTCCGGCAGGCACGGTGACCGCGCTGGTTGGTCCGTCGGGTGCGGGGAAGTCGACGTTGGCGAGTTTGATGGCCCGCTTCGATGACCCGGACGCTGGCATGATCACCATCGGCGGGGTTGATCTAAAGAGCATTTCCCAGGATGTGTTGTATTCGACGGTCGCATTTGTCCTGCAAGATGCACAGCTTATTCGCGACACCATCCACAACAACATTGCCCTGGGCGCGCCAGACGCAACCTTGGATCAGGTGCGGCAGGCGGCGCGGGCAGCGCAGATCGATGAGTTCATCATGAGCCTGCCAGATGGTTACGACACCGTGTTGGGGGAGGACACCCACGTTTCGGGCGGGCAGGCAGCCCGTATCGCGATCGCCCGGGCGCTCATGGTTGATGCCCCAGTGTTGGTGCTGGACGAGGCGACGGCGATGGCGGACCCGGAATCGGAATCGAAAATCCAACAAGCTCTCTCGACTCTTGCCAAAGGCAGAACCGTGATTGTGATCGCCCACCGACTGGCCTCGATCAGAGGGGCAGACCAAATCGTCGTCATGGAACGCGGGCGCATTGCTGTGGTCGGTAAACACGACGAGCTGTTGGGTAATGCGCACTATCAGGCACTTCTTGCCCAAGGTGCATGCGAGGAGATGACACGATGAATCAACTATTGCTGCCACGCTTTAAGCGTTTGATGGAACCCGCCTCGTGGCGAGACCTCTCGGTCGGTCAAGCGTGGGGTGCGGTCTCAGGACTGTGTCACGGCTTTGCCCTGCTGACTTTGCTTCCCGCAGCAAGTGCCCTAGCGACCGGAATGCCGGTGTGGGGGTTATCGTTTTGGGGCTGGCTCATCGCCTTGGCGGTGATCTCGGTAGCGGGTGTAGGCACCGAGTTTTATGGCATGCGCACCGGCTATATCGGCGCGCTCGGATTCATTCACGACGTCCACCAAGCGGTGGGTAACAAGGTAGCCCGCCTACCACTGGGCATGTTCGATTCGGGTAGCTCTGGCCGACTGTCGCGCATGGTCACCCAGGAAATGATGAACCTGGGCGAGTCAGCGGCACATTTCATTTTCTCCCTCGTCCAAAAACTCTCAGCCGTGCTCGTAGTCACTGTGGGAACCTGGTTCTGGGATTGGCGGCTGGGTCTAACCTTGACGATCGCCTTCCCGATCATGCTCGCCTTCCTTCATAGCTCCCGTGTCCTACTCAATAAAGGTAAGCAGATTTCCGAACCAGCCGAATCAGAGTTGGCGGCTCGCATGGTCGAATTCGCCACCTGCCAAGGCGCGTTACGTTCCTGCCACGTCGCCGACGACTACCCAGCCCTTGATCAGGCATTCAAACAGGCTGACCGTAAGGGCCGCACCGCGTTATGGATTGAAACATTAGCGAACCTGATTAATGGGATGTTCGTCCAAGCGCTTGTCGTAGTAATGATTTGGCTGACCGCCCAACTCGCCCTCGGCGGGCAGATGAATGCGTTGAACGCTGTGGTCACCATCGGCATGTGCCTGCGGTTCACCACCATGCTCCAAGACATCGGTGGCTGCATGACCGGGCTGGAAGAACGCCGCCAGCAGATGAATCACGTCGACAAGGTCATGGACGCTCCCGAACTGTCCGAACCCGATGTCTCCACACCGGTGAGCGCTCCTGGCGATGTTCGTTTCGAGGACGTCACCTTCGGCTACGATCCGGACACTCCGGTGCTGCACGATATTTCCTTCCATGTCCCGCAAGGCGGCATGTGTGCCCTGGTTGGCCCTTCCGGCTGCGGAAAAACCACAATCGCGAGGTTGGTTGCACGTTTCTGGGATGTGCAGTCCGGCAGCGTGCGCGTTGGCGGAGTGGACGTGCGCGAGCAGACCACCGAAGATTTGATGCGCCAGATATCCCTGGTCTTCCAAGACGTCTACCTATTCAATGACACGCTCGAGGCTAACATTCGCCTTGGCAACCCCGAAGCCACCGATGAAGAAATCAGGTGGGCCGCTGACCTGTCGGGCGTGACCGAAATCGTCAACCGGCTCCCAGACAGCTGGAATTCACTGGCTGGGGCTGGCGGGCGCGCACTGTCAGGTGGGGAACGGCAACGCGTCTCTATCGCCCGCGCCTTGGTGAAGAAAGCCCCAATTGTGCTGTTCGACGAGGCCACCAGCGCGCTGGATGCAGAAAACGAAGCCAACATTGTTGCGGCGATGAACGAGCTACGCAAGCACTCCACACTGATCGTGATCGCCCACAAACTTGAAACCATTCGCCAAGCCGACCAAATCATTGTGCTCTCCCATGGTGGGCGTATCGCCCAGCGCGGGTGCCACGACGAGCTGGTCAACCAGCCGGGTCAATACCGCGATTTCTGGCAAGAGCGCATCAACGCCGCCGGATGGCAACTCGTCTAAAACACAGCACTGTTCACAATCGTGAAAGGAATAACTATGTCCACACCCACGTCCTCGCGCCTCAACACGCGCGACTTCATTAACATCGGCGTCTTCACCGCTTTGATGTTCGTCATCGTGTTCGCGTTCGGAATGCTCGGGTTCATCCCCGCCGCCATGTATGCCGGTTTCTTGCTTTCTATCCTCGTTAACGGCATCATCTTTGCGCTGTTCACAGCACGCACCCCAAAGATGGGGGCATTGACAATCATGCTGATCCTCGTCGAAATCCTCTTTTTCGTGACCGGCCACTGGGTGGGAGGAATCGCGGTGGCCGCTGTGTTCGGCCTGCTCGCCGACCTAGTCATCACCAAGGGGCCGAAGAACGTGAAGGTTCGCGTCCCGCTGGCATACGCACTGTTTATTCTGCCGATCTATGTTTCCCCGTGGATGCCGCTGTTTATGAACCAAAAAGCATATATGTCGCAGATCGCCGAACAAATGGGCGCAGAGTACGCCGCCAAGATGGCGCAGGTTGTCACGATTCCGATTCTACTGGGCTTCTTCGTCGTGATGCTCATCGTTGGCTGGCTTGCTGGTCTGTTGGGAACCAGGGTCGCGCGCAAACACTTTGAACGGGCCGGTCTTGTCTAAACTTCCCGACCCGCGCACGATTATCGTAGCGCTCGTCATCGTCTCCACCACGATCTACAGTGCCTACTCGCCGTGGTTCGTGTGTGCTCTGGGCGGATTCGCCGCCGTGATGCTGGCGAGCGCTGCGATCAACCCCAACACGCTCGTGCGCCCGAGCTGGGTGGCCGTCTACCTGGCCACGTTTGCGGTCCCCGGCGGGCTCATCTTCGCGATACCACTGGTGTGGAAGTCAACGGTCAGCGCGTTCCTCGTGCTGTTTTTGCAGTGGATGTGGCGATTCAGTGTCAGCGCAGGAATGGGAGCCTACGCGATCGGCGTGATCCGACCCGCAACCTTGCAAAAAGCGCTCGCCAGCTCACGGATCCCGACCTGTTTCACGATCCCAATCTCGGTTGCCTTACGTGTGCTGCCCGTGATCGGCCACGAGGTTAAAGCGATCTCAGATGCGATGAAGCTACGCGGCATGTCCGCGCTTTCCCTGCGCGCGGCCCAGTACTTCACAATCCCGCTGCTATCGACCGTGGTACGCAGCGGGGACGAACTGGCATCTGCTGCCCTCGTGCGCGGACTGGGCGGAACCGCAAAGCCCACCTCAGTCACAGTCGTGAAATTCCGTGTGATCGACGCAGTCATTCTGCTCATCGTTATCGGCTTCGCGATATGGAGAATCGTCCTATGACAACAGCCCAAGCAACTGGGGTCACCTTCACCTATCGAGGAGCAGACCACCCCTCAATCAATGACGCAACCATCACCATCACACCTGGAACCGTCACCTTGCTGTGTGGCGCGTCAGGGTCTGGGAAAACTACCGCGCTACGGCTGTTTAACGGGCTGATCCCGCACTTCCACGACGGCGGCCTTACCGGAAGCGTCACAGTCGACAACATTGACGTGGCACGAGCCGACCTGCCACGCCTTGCCCACCACTGTTCGACAGTGTTTCAAAACCCGCGCACCCAGTTCTACACCACTCACGTGCGTCAAGAACTCGCCTTCGGCCCAGAAAACCTCGGCCGCGACCCGCAGGAGATTTGTGCGCGCATTAACGAAGTCGCTACCGAGTTAGGCATCGCCGACCTGCTGGAATCCCGCGTCACACAACTGTCGGGTGGGCAGATGCAACGCGTGGCCTGCGCCGTCGCCATGTGCAACAACACGTCGCTGATCGTCTTTGACGAGCCGACCGCGAACTTGTCCGCTGACGTTATCGACCAACTCGCCACACTCATCGCCAGGCTCAAAGCCGATGGACACACCATCATCATTGCTGAACACCGGCTAAGTTTCCTTTCCGGGATCGTCGACCGCGTCTATTGCTTCGACAAAGGTAACATCGCCCTCACCGCAACCGGCGAAGAGTTCTACGCTACCTCGGATGAGGAGCGCAAACAGCTTGGACTGCGATCCCTAGTGACTGTGTCTATGCCACAACTTCCGCAACCGGCAGGAGATGGGCTGGAGATCAGCAATCTCACCTTCGCCTACCGGCACGGGAAAACGGTTCTCAACATCGACCATGTGCTCTTTCCGGCAGGGAAAATCAGCGCACTGTTGGGCCCGTGCGGGTCGGGCAAATCAACACTGGCACGGATCCTCTGCGGACTTGAAAAGGCCAAAGGTGCATCCATCACACTCAATGGACAGAAATTCGCCAGCCGGGACACATACCTTGTCATGCAAGACCCCACCCGGCAGCTGTTCTCAGACACCGTCATTGACGAAGTCACGCTCGGGATAACGAGAGCCGAAAAACAACACATCGACGCCCAGGCGATCCTTGAAGAACTCGATCTTGCGGAGCACAAGTCCGATCATCCGCAAGCGCTGTCTGGCGGGCAGCGCCAACGCCTGGTCATCGCCACAGCACTTGCAGCGAACAAAAATGTCTACATCTTTGACGAGCCGACCTCGGGTGTTGGCTACAAGCACCTCGTCGCAATCTCTCAAGTGATGCGCAAACTCGCCGATACCGGTGCCGTCGTCATCGTCATCACCCACGACGCCGAACTCGTCACCGAAGCCGCCGACCACGCTATCCACCTCGACCAAATCAACACCTGCTCAGACATGTGCCTACAAGAGTGAACGAGGGATTCACGAGCCGGGTTTCTACAAGGAAGTCATCGTGAACGAACACCACCACGATTACGGGCCGAGTGCGCAAGAGATCGCCACGGATCCTCACCTGCGTAACAAGCTTGCGATCGCGTTCGGACTCGTGTTTAGCATCGTCCTGGCGCAAGCTATCGGCGCGTTTATGACGGGAAGCTTGGCACACTCCTCGTCGACGTTGTCCACTCGTTGGCTGATTCTCTTTCCCGCTACGGCTTCTTTTTGTCATGATCGCGTAAACGCTCAACAAAGTTTTCAGTCTTGCCGATGTAACACCAGGTGTTCTCAATAGCTTCAGGGTCATTACCAAGAAGAATATACACACCATTACAAGCGATTGAGCTGAATGCCCCCGTATTTACATGGGGTTTTTGAGACGTTTAAGTTTGTTTGAATCTCGCAGCGACTAGACATCATAGTTCTGAAGTCAACACCGCTTTAGCAGGGATTTTTATGGTTTTTGCTTCTAATCATAAAGAGATTATTCGCGGAACTCGGGATGATAAAAACTCAGCAAAACTGCCGCAGCTATCAGAACTGTGCAACATGTCATTGGTAGCCACGGAGAGAGTCCGTAAAGTGCGGTGGAGGCTATCGGTGCCACTACATAGGCTGCACCATTGTTAGCATTAATCAACCCGGCCAGCCCACCTTGCTCTTCGGGCTTCATTTGCAAAGTAGGCGCCGTGTTGTAGCCAGGCATCGCCAGACCTAGACCAAAGCCTGTCAAGATGCTGGCCACGATGAACAGTCCAAGATTTAGTGGATAAACCAAGAGCAGTAACCCGAGAAGAACGATTATTAATCCTCTTCTAAAGAGTTTTTTAGCACCCCAGTTTAACCTTGGAGCCACCAAGGCCTGCGCCAGTATCATCACCACACCCATTATTGACATGCACAAAGCGGTGAACCCTGCTGTGGCGCCGGCCGCTAGCTTCAAAACATCCTGCAGCAAAAAGCCGAAAAGTGTAGCCACGGTAGAAAAAGCGGTAAACATGAGGAAACCGCAAGCCAGGAACACGAATACTCTTGAATCAAAGTAGGAAACTTTTGCCGGTTGAGCGACTTTTTCTTCGCCACCTGTGGGTTTGAATGTTAGAAGCAAAACGGCAACGCCTAAAAGCATGACCAGAGGCATCACCAGCAGGGGCATCATGAAGCCTCCTATAGCTGCAAGGCTGCCACCCACTAAGGCTCCAAGAATAGACGAGAATCCTTGCGCAGCGCCCAAGACTCCCACACCTTTTACCCGTTGCGTCTCACTGTAGGTATGAGTCACAACGTAGGTTTGCGCGGCTGGGGAAACTGATGCGATGGCACCGCCGTACAGCACGCCCCTAGTTATGACTACTCCTATAATCAACGCTATGCCGGTGAGCAGACCCTTAAATCCTAGCCACACCACCATAGCGAATCCGCCTAGAGCCAGGATTCCGGCAAGCATGCCAATAAGCAAGATACGCCGAGATCCCCATCGCAATGAGACCCGTCCCCACCTGGTGGAGGTAAGAGAAAACATTACGGCTGCTAACGAAATGGTGGCGCCAATATGCCATTCCTTCAACCCGATTTCGCGCGATAGCGGAGCCAGAATTGGATTAAGAATCATCTGCCCCATATATGCCAGTAACACCGTCAAAAACAGGGGAAACAGTCCCGTTATTTTTGATTCGACTTTCTCGTTTTGTTCGTTAGTGGCGCACATTAAAACATCCTTTCCAAAGTGAGCAGACAATCAAGCCGAAACAATACTAGAACAATGTTCTAGTATTGTCGAGGTTGAGGGTATGCTGTTTTCGTGGGAAATAAAGACAAGCGGGTAAACACGGGTAGACGCGCCTGGCTGACGCAGGAAAAGATCACGTACACCGCAATGGAACTGACCCGAGAGTGCGGTCTAGAAAAATGGTCGATTCGTGACCTTGCGCAGCGTCTGGGAGTAGTTCCCTCTGTCATCTACCACCATTACCAAAACCGTGACGCCATTACCGCTTCTGTAATCGGCGAAATCACTAGCACCATCGAGCTACCGGACGAGCAGCTGGAATGGAAAGATTGGTTCATCTCCCTAGCAGAAAATGTCAGGCCCGTCTTTCTTGAATTCCCCGGAGTCACCGACAAACTGATGTATGGACATATGGACGCCGCGTTTATACCAATCTTGGAGGCGGCTTACGAAAAACTACGGGACGCTGGTTTTAACAAGTACATTCACATCACATACTCAATTATCATCAACACGACGCTGTGGAGCATCACTGCTCGCAACTTGCGCAGCCCAACCAAACAGGAACAGCGCCACGACCTAGGCCAAATGATTACCCAACTTCAGCCCCTAGCTGCCTGCTCCACAACGCTGACCGACATAATCCAGGGCTACTTAATTCCGCTAGCCAACCCGAAAAACGAAGACCGCATGAGTCAGGAATACTTTGAAATCATCATAGAAGTCGTACTCGCCGGTTTAGAGATAGCGATCTTGCCTCGCGAAAACGCCTAGCGAACCCGAGAACAAGAGAAATCATCAATACGCATAAAATATTTCCCAAAATCGCAAGTCATCCAGCTAAGAACAGAGCCTTTCAGCCTCTCCCTCTATTTCCTGCGATTTTCCAATAAACACAAGAAAATCCACCGCATCCAGAGCTTTCCAAACAACTGGTACGACTACATCAAATACGTCACCACCAATGAACTAGCTATCGCTCTTCACAGCACGCAGGCTTCTCCCAGGAATCCGCAGCCTATACCGAAGCCTAAGCCCAGCCTATTGCGTATGGACGAAGAGGAAACATCATGGCAACTGAAGGATTTAAATCCGGCAGACTAACCCTCGACGTCGATGGTCTCTAGGTCGAGGCAGCAGCCGCACTCACCAGGGCAACACTGGATGTCAACGAAGTACTGATGCCCGCTTCGGAAGATGTCAGGACTGTGGTAGCTACCGGATTCCGTGCCGCTAGATGTTTTCTCACACAGTCCACCCTCGCAGAACGGCGTTTAATAAAGGCCGCACAGCGAGGTTACATTGCCCTTAAGTAGAATTGATACTTCCTTTTGGCCGCATCTGTGATTGGCCAACGAAAGCTTGTCGGGGGTTCGATTAATAACCGCCACCCCCATTTTATGTTTCCTTCCGCGCATTAGGGCCTGTTTTGATTGCCCCTTTACTGTTTTAGGGCTTTTAGCGGACCTGGGGAGTTTTCAAAGGACACAATTCTTTCTACTTATTTTAAGTCCGGGTTATTTTTCACGGGTAAATACGTGATTTTATGCCCTAAGGCGAGAGGCCGGTGAAAAAATGTTCAAGCGTGATGACCATTAGTGCTCACTTAGGTTAGTCTAACCTTAGGGGCTGATTGGGTTGCCCTAAATCAACTAATACGACTGGAGCTACGATGTTCACAACGCAGTTATCGCCAAGCAAGCGCGAAGAGGCGCTACGCAACATGGAGGAAAAGCCGCTTGATGTTTTAGTGATTGGCGGAGGTGTTACGGGAGCGGGGATCGCACTGGATGCTGCAAGCCGTGGTTTACGAGTCGGTATAGTCGAGGCGCAAGACTGGGCCTCCGGCACTTCGTCGCGATCTTCAAAGCTGGTGCACGGTGGTCTGCGATACCTTTATCAACTTAATTTTGCCTTGGTTGCTGAGTCTTTGAGGGAACGTGGCTTATTACTTACCCACACGGCTCCACATTTGGTGAAAGCACAGCCTTTTTTGTGGCCCATAAAAATGCGCGTAATAGAGCGGGCTTATTCGGCTGTTGGGGTGGGAATGTATGACGCCATCGCACAGTTTGCACATAGGGGTTCAGTGCCCATTCAAAAGCACTACTCGAAGAAAGGGTCATTGGAGCTTGCGCCCGCGTTGAAAAAAGACGCACTTATTGGCTCTTTGGTTTACTACGATGCCAGGGTGGATGACGCCCGTCTGGTGGTGAATCTGGTTCGCACGGCCGCTCAGTTTGGCGCTTTGGCTGCGAATCGTACCCAGGTTGTTGAAATGCTCAAGGATGGAAACAAGGTGGTTGGCGCCAAACTTCGTGATATGGAAACAGGCGCTGAACATGTGGTTAAGGCAAAATCCATCATTAACGCAACGGGAGTTTGGACTGAGAAAACACAGTCTCTTTCCGGTTCTACGGGTGGCTTGAAAGTTTTGGCCTCCAAGGGCATTCATATTGTTGTGCCGAAGGAAAAGATTGATTCCAAAGTTGGTTTATTCTTGCGCACAGAGAAGTCTGTGTTGTTTATAATCCCGTGGAAGCGTTATTGGGTTATAGGAACTACTGATACCAAATACCATGAAAACAGGTTGGAACCGGTACCTGATTCTGAGGATATTGATTATCTGCTTGAACATGCGAACTCGGTGCTGGCTAACCCGCTAACACGTGATGACATCATTGGGGCTTTCGCTGGGCTACGGCCTTTGTTGCAGCCAGGAACTTTGGACGGAGATAAGGCTAAGTCAACCAAGGTTTCCAGGGAGCACACAGTTACCGAAGCTGCTCCGGGGCTCACTGTTATAGCAGGTGGGAAGCTTACGAGTTACAGGCAGATGGCTGAAGATGCTGTTGATTTTGCCTTGGGTAAGGAGCTGGCTAAGCAAATGCCGTGCGTTACCAGAAGCACTCCGCTTTCTGGAGCTGTTGACTATGAAGCTATGTGGGAACAGCGTGAGGCGCTGGCAAAGAAAAACGGTTTGAGCGTGGATCACGTAGAAGATCTGTTAAACAGGTACGGAAGTGATATCAAGCTGATTTTCAAAATGATTGAGAAGGATCCTTCTTTAGGGAAGGAGCTTAAGGGCGCTGAAGAGTATCTGCGTGCAGAAATAGCGTTTGGTGTTTTGCATGAGGGCGCTTTGCATGTGGAAGACTTACTGGCGCGCCGCACCAGACTCTCTTACGAGCATCGGGATCGCGGATTGGCTGTTATTGACGAGGTTGCGACAATATCTGCGGATATTCTTGGCTGGGACGAGGCGGCCAAGGCGCATGAGATAGAAAACTACAAGGCGCGGTGTGATGCCGAAGAAAAGGCAGAGGCTATAGTTAGCGAAGCCGAAGCGCAAAAGGTACGTGAGCAGGCGGCGCCTATAACCGAATTTGTTGACGTGTCTCCGCAAATTGACGGTTAAATCCGTGGGGATTTTTCCCTTTTAAATCGCTGACTCTAAGGCCTTGGAGGCGTGTACTCCAAGGCCTTAGACGCGCTTAGGAGGCCACTAGGTCCGCTCTGGCAACAGAGCAAAATTCAGTTTTAGGCGCTTGCTGTAAAAGCACTTTCGATAATGCGATATTCGGGCTAATGCCCGAGAAATAAGACAATATCATTCTAAGTTTACTGACCTAGAACCACCCCCACGACCGCACCAAGTACACCCCACGCGACACATCCAGGCTCAAACACCCAAAACCGTCGCACTAAGTGCAGCCGGTAACGTGATGAGCTTGGATCGCAGATAACGGCTGGGTTCACGCAGACGATTGGGAACATCTTGGCTGACCACCCGACTGCAGATCGAAACGCCCGACCCGATGAATGTTTGGAAGGCTCGGCTTTGAGACGCTGATCAGGCCCGCACGTCTAACCGAGCGACGGGCTCGACGTTGAGGCGCGGTTTGATAGTGACGCGCGGGAACTCCGGAGCAACGCCCATGCCGCCAACGTCTAAGACCCTGTCGGGACCGTAATGGTCAACAAAGCACCACGCGCCAATGAGGGACCGGCGTTGGAGTAGCGTGCGTGCGACAGTCATTGCGCACAAGCCTCCAAGAGGGACTGCGCGCAAGGTCAGAATCTCTACCTTCGCTCCGTCAACGCAGTGCGGGGCTAGGGGCGATGCATCCACCTCAGGTGGTTTGAGTTCCACGTTGGGTATCGCGCTTCCCCTTTTTTCAGTATTCGCCTTTTGGCTGTGTGGTTGGTGTTTTTGTCTTTCAGCCTAGGCGTAAACAGTGCTGATCATGGGGGACGAGGCTCATGTGCGGGTATACATAATGACGCGCCACCGAACCGGTGAGATTCGACGGCGCACCATTGTGTGATCAGGACTAGGTCCTTGTAATCAAATGGGTCGCATGAGGTTCTTCTTGCGACGTGTCACCAGAAGAGCTCCATCTGCTGTCATCAGGCCACCGAGGGCCAGCAGTGTCAGGATTCCGGAAGCACCGGCCTTCGACAACTTCGTCTTCGGTGAAGCCGGAGGGGTCGGAGGAACAATCGGCTGGTGAGTATAGGAACGGAGCCAAGAATAAGATTTTGTCATATTCTTGGCTCCGTTCCTTTTCAACTAGCTAGGAAGTTACTCCTTTGAGCGCTTTCGAGTAGATAGTCCAATAACTCCTACTGCGAACATAGCGGCTCCAATCCCGAGAAGATTGCTGCTAGATAGGCCTGTTAACGCAAGCGAACGTTCCTTGGCCTGCGCCTTTGGCTGCGGGGTACAGGTTTGGAGTTCAGCATCGGTCATCTCGCGAGTACGATTTACGTCTTCTGTGGTGGCCTTGTCAGTATCGAGAACCCACGTCTTGCTGGCGGTATCCCACTTGTATGGCGTGGTCGTCACAGTGAAGGTCTCAGTGACCTGCTTCTTCTTGCAATCAGACTGCGGATTCTTCGCCGGCGACTCCTTAACATCCGCCTTTGGCTGCGGGGTACAGGTTTGGAGTTCAGCATCGGTCATCTCGCGAGTACGATTTACGTCTTCTGTGGTGGCCTTGTCAGTATCGAGAACCCACGTCTTGCTGGCGGTATCCCACTTGTATGGCGTGGTCGTCACAGTGAAGGTCTCAGTGACCTGCTTCTTCTTGCAATCAGACTGCGGATTCTTCGCCGGCGACTCCTTAACATCCGCCTTTGGCTGCGGGGTGTCTGGCGCTACGGTCTTTTTATCTACCATCGCGATAACTGGAATGCGCTCTTGCGGGGTGTCCTTGGAGCTAATGAAACGCTGGTAATTCGAAAGGTTTGGGATGTAAACGCCGATGTTTTTATCAACAATGTCGCTATCTGAATTTGAATCCTCAGCATAGGCAATGATTTTCTCGTATGCTGCTTTAACTTTTGCTCCCTCAGGAGTATCAATTCTTCCGAAACCGTGAGTTTTCTGGGAATCTACGCCATCTTTAGCTACTATTTCGCGGATTTTCTCTAAGGTGAAAGAGTCTGACCAGTAGTAGACAGCAAGCTGAGTAGCTGCGCGGAACTCGGTGGAAGTCAGCCCAGTGCCAAAAGTTTTCTTGTTATTTGGATAGCCGGCCTCGATGACCTTACGAATTTTAAGAGCAAGAGTAGCTGGATCTTGCACCTTGGGAGTATTGGCATACTGAGCCAAGCCATCGAAAACATAGCGTGCTGTGAAATTGACTTCTTTCCCAGTCACATCTGGGTCGATGTTTTCACCATAGTTATAAGAGTCCGGTGGTTGGTTCAGATCCATATTGAAGCAATAAATGACCTCGTCTCCTGCGGCAGACTCGTTTTTAGTATCCCGATCAACATAGTAGTTTTTGCCGTAAGGATTCTGTCCCCAATGAGGAGTTTCGTCATTGAAATCGTTATAGGCTCTTACTGGAGTTGCGTCTACCGGAGAAAAGCTCAAAACTGTTGACGGGGCTTCGATTGTGCCTTTATCTGTTACGGTAAAGCTGATCGGCTCTGCTACATCATAGTCCTTCGGTGCAGAAGTTTCGGTAAGCGTATATGTACCAGGAGCAAGCTTTACTTCATGCGGGCTTGTTGATGATGTCCAGGTTTGTGGATCGCCTCCCGGAATTGAGAGGCTTAAGTGTGCATCTTTGAGCTCAGAAGAAGTATTATCTTCCGCTACTTTGCTTATCCTGACGGGGTAAGTGGCGGAATCCGCAGCGGAAGCTTGAGCGGTTGCTATTCCGCCAGTGAGTATGAGAGCGCTCGTCGATATAGCGACTATTAATGATTTGCGAAAAGTGGGCAACATTATACATTCACCTTTCTTGGTAGATGCACGCTGTTATGGTTGCATCCTAAGCGGTTTCTGTAGAAAAAATGGCGTTTTAATAGGAAAAATGCTGATATCATCGCAAGAAATGAGTGACAAATGTCACATTATGGAAAATTCTTTAGGAGCATGTTCCGTATGCCCTATTAGCTAAATTTTTACGTCTAGTCGATCTAAATATTTGAGCGGGCGACGGGATCCCCAGTGCCACACCGCGGCACAGTGGGCCCATTTCAATTCCCGGCCCGACACTAAAACCGACACGCCATCTAAAGCACCACGTTTGCGCCTATAGCCCCACAATTCGGGCATTAGCACTAAAACCGACCACAAGGGAACAACCTTGTGGCCGGCTACAAGAGACTTAGACGTTCATTTTGATACAAGACTGGCTTGGGGGCAGATTCATTCGGTAGGGGGTGTTTTCCAAAGACGGGGGTAGAATTGCTGGTTTTTATTGCTGTGAGCGAGTTAGCTGGCCGATTATTCGTCTTTGAAGATGACGCTGATGGCTCCATTAGCGTTGATAATGGCGTGGTCGACGAGGGTGTTCCATGCTTGGTCGCTGTATGCGAGTGGTGGCAGGGTGGCGAGGTAGAAGTGGACTTTGATGGCTTGTGCTCGGCGGTGGCGCAGATCGTCGATCTTGTCGGTGATGTGCTGGTGCTCGGTCTCGAGTTGGCGGTGTCGGGTTTCGAGCTGGTGGTAGCGGCGGTCGTAGTCGTCGGGGTCGTGGGCTGTGGCTGCTGCGGTGGTGATGAGTTGGTTCATCAGCGTGATCGTTTCTTCGATCCGCTCCCCTAGCGTGGCCTGCTGAGTTTCCAACTCGCGGGTGTCGTAGACGGTTTCGTCGAGCAGGCACATGGTGTCATCGAGAACGTCAGTGTTGGTGACGCGCTCAGCCAGGGCGGCGACGAAGGCGTTTTTGATCTGCTCCTCGGTGACGTGGGGTGTCGCGCAACGATGAATTTTCTTGTATTTGTTGTTGCAGCGCCAGATATAGCGGCGGTATTTGCTGGTGGAGTGCCACACTTTCCTCCCGAATGAGCCACTACACTCGCTGCAGGTGATCTTGTTGGCAAAGGGGTGGGTATTAGAGGTGCCTTTGCCTGCGCGGCGGGCGAGTTCTGTTTGGACCACGTCCCAGGTGGCTGGGGTGATGATGGGTTCGTGGTTGCCGGTGACGTAGTACTGGGGTACTTCGCCTTCGTTGACTTTCATGGTTTTGGTCAGGAAGTCGGTAGTGAAGCTCTTTTGGAGCAGCGCGTCGCCTTTGTATTTCTCGTTGGTCAGGATCGATCGCACAGTCGAGGGCGACCAGATTTGTTTGCCACGCGGTGTAGGAATCTGATCAGCGGTGAGTTCTTTGGCGATGGTTTGAGGGGTTGCGCCTTCTAGGAAGCGGGCGTAAATGCGCCGCACGATCGGGGCTTGGGTTTCGTCGATGGCGAGGTTTCCCTCCTCGCCTTTCTTGTAGCCCAACAGTGAAGCGTAGGGAACCATGATTTTCCCGTCGGCGAAGCGTTTACGGTGGCCCCAGGTGACGTTCTCGGAAATTGAGCGGGATTCTTCTTGCGCCAGACTCGACATGATCGTGATGAGTAATTCGCCTTTGGCGTCAAAGGTGTAAATATTTTCCTTCTGAAAATAGACCTCGACGCCTGCATCCTTGAGCTTGCGCACGGTAGTGAGCGAGTCGACGGTGTTGCGAGCAAACCGGGACACACTCTTGGTGAGGATCAGGTCGATTTTGCCTGCCAGAGCGTCATCGATCATGGTTTGGAATCCTTCACGGCGTTTCATAGAAGTGCCAGAGATGCCCTCATCGGAATACATGCCCGCGAACTGCCAATCATTACGGGAGCGAATGTAGGTGGTGTAGTAGTCGATTTGGGCCTCATACGAGGAGGTTTGTTCTTCCATCTCGGTAGAGACGCGAGCGTAGGCGGCGACCCTTCTGCGCGCTGGTACCCCAGACGGGGTTGTGACATTCCCAAATTTCTTTGTTGCGGGTATCGCTGTGACGGTGCGACTCATGCCAACCTCCCCTCACTGGTTAACCCCACTGGTGTCATGGTTCCATCCGCGAGGTGGAAGGTGAGCTGATGCTCGAAGGCCTCGATCATCACGATCTGCTCGCCAACCTGGACGGGGTCGAAACCCTGGGTGCCGAGCATGTATGCGCAGGCGTGTTCGAGGAGGCTTTCGCGTAGATTATGTCCGCCGCAGGGGTTGCCGTTCCCGGTGCAGGCACTCCAGCAGCGCCAGAACTTGTATGAGGTTCCAGACTTGTAGGTGCGGGTTTTGCGTTGATAGCTCTTCCCACACGCACCACAACAGATTCGTCCAGTGAATACGCCCGTGTTCTTTGACGGGGTCGCCGCCGGGCCCACCTCACGCCTGTGCGCGATTTCTGCTTGCACCGCGTCAAACATCGCCTCATCAATGATTGGTGGGAGGGCTTGCTCGACCCAGTATCGCGGCAGCTCCCCGTCGTTGAGGGCACGTGTGGGTGCTTGGATTGTGGGGCGGTACATTTTCTGCAGCATTTGGCAGCCCTTGTACCGCTCATTTTCGAGCATGCGACGAAACACGGACCCGTAGAACCGTCGCCCTCCCCGAGAGCGTTTACCTCCAGCATTGAGCATCGTCGCGGTTTTCTCCGGGCTGATCCCATCGAGATAATTAGCAAACAGTAAGCGCACAATCTTGGCTTCTTCGTCAATGATGGTGAACTCGCCGTTTGCCCAGCTATAGCCGTAGACGACGAAAGAATTTGTGCCACCATTCTTGTACCGGTTGCGGATCGCCCATTTGACGTTCTGGGATAGTGAACGGGATTCTTCTTGAGCAAACGACGCCAACAAGGTCAGTAGGAGTTCCCCGTCAGCGCTGAGGGTGTCGATCTGTTCACGCTCGAAACGCACCGCCACACCAAGATCTTTGAGCTCACGGACCGTAGCGAGCAGGTCGACAGTGTTGCGGGCAAGGCGAGAGATCGACTTCGTCAAAATAACGTCAATGCCGCCTGCCTTAGCGGTGTCCATGAGGTGTTTGAATCCATCGCGATGCTTGGTGGAGGTGCCGGTAATACCTTCGTCGATAAATACCCCGACATAGTCCCACCCAGGGGTGGATTGAATCAGATGGGAGTAGTACGATACCTGGGCGGCGATCGACGACAATTGCCGTTCGTGCTCAGTGGACACCCGCGCGTAGGCCGCTACCCTCAACCGCTGCGGCCGTGCTGGTCTCGCCGGGATCACCCTCATCTCACCCACGTATCTCAATCTCCTTACACTGCTCGTTTCCCCTAATAAATAAGGGGTTCAGCTGGTTGTATCCATCTACGCTCTAAACCCGCGTTTTATCCAGTCGAACCCGCAAAATCAGCCCACCAACAACAGCAGGAAACTCCCCCGCCACACGAGTCAACACCACGCGGGCTTCACTGTCCGTCAGTGCACCAGTGTCAGTGAGCCGATCAATGAACCCCACAACCCTGGCTAGATCAACCTCGGCATCAAACACGCCCTTGGTCATCGACTGCCACCCTTGGTGCCGAACCGGTGGCGGATGTAGCAGGCATGGCAGCAGTACTTACGCCCCGCATTCCCATACGCTTGAAAAGGCATGTCACAGTTTGCGCACGTGAACTCATAGAAGGCTTTGCGGGTGCCTGCTTCTGGGTGGGTATGCCAGAACGCCCGCCGATGCTCGCTACAGCAAAATGATGGTTTCTTCCCATCCGCGCGTTGCGACAGTTTGATTCCGCACCAGCGGCACCACCGCCCATCAGGGTCAGCTTTCGCTGTTGGTTCGATACCTGTGCGGGTGACATAGGCGCGGATCTGATCGCGGCTGACCGCAAGACGTGCAGCGATCGCCTTATACCCAAGCCCGCCCAAGCGCATGCGCCTGGCTGCTTGTTTTTCTCTCTCATCTAACGCCATCACTGGCCTCCTCTCCGTAGAAGGCCACGAATGCGTGCCGAGTTAACCCTTCGCCGGAGGTCGCGTGTGGGCCTTCTGCCCATACGCCCTCGGGCACCTGCGAATCCGGACGGGTAAGAAAACCTCAAGAATGATGAAAAGCCCCGCCACCACCGGCTCCCCGAGAATCTGGGAAGTCACAGTGGTGACGGGGCTAAGTTCGTTGACCTCTAGCTGTTAGTAGCCGAGCTTGGCGTTGACTCGCGCCTGGACAGCGCTGTAGAGATTTCCGAGGCGGCGCTTACGATCTTCACCGTTGCCGTACTCGCCACGGATCACGGTGTCGGCAAGAGCATCAATGTTGGGACCCGCAGGCTTGGCGGCAGGTGCACGGCCCGCGAGCTTCTCATTTACGCGAGCTTGCACGGCGGCGTAGTTGGCTCCGAGGCGGAGCTTGCGCTCCTCCCCGTTCCCGTACTCGCCGCGAATCACCGCGTCGGCGAGGGTGTCGATGTTCGGCGTTGCAGGAGCAGGTGCTGGTGCTGGTGCTGGGGTGTTGCCGGTCATTTGGTCATACCAAGACTGGGCGCGAGCCATGTAGGCGGTGTGCTGGGAGCCAGCCAATGAGGCTGGGCAGGCGGTTGGGATGAAGTCTTTGTGCCCGAACACGTTCTTGCCCCACGCCGGGCGGCCAAGGCCGTAGAACTTGCAAACGGCCGCGACGAGGTGTGCACCGTTATCCAGGCAGGCTTCGGATACCGCCCACGGGTTCGAGGACACGTCGGCGTGTTCGATGCCGATACTGGTGGTGTTGGCGGCAAAGTTGCCTGCATGCCAAGCGGTGTCGCGGTCCCATACGAGCTGGCCGATTGTGCCATCGGTTTGGACTTGGTAGTGGGCGGATGCAGGACGGGACTGCCACACGTCGTAGCAGCCCCTGATGGTGAGGTTTCCGGCGTTGTGGTGGATGATGACCTTATCGATCCGCCTGCCGTTGCGGCCGGGTGTGTAGTGTGTGTTCATGATGAGGTCGATGTCGGCCTCAAGCGTGTTCCAATTCTTCATCAGTGAATCTCCTTTTCAGTGGTTGGTGGTTCGGTGAGTGAGGGTCTGGTTTCGGCGCGATTGGCGATCGCATCGAGCGCCCCGCGCATCTGCGCCGGGACAGGCAGACCCAATCGGGTGGCGTTCTCTACGAGGGAGATGCCTTCGTTGGATAGGTAGAAGAAGATGACCGCCGCGCATAGGACTCCGGGTGCTCCGAGGATGTGGACGTCGATCAAATGGGCGAGGCCGACGAGGGTGAAGATGAGGATCTTTCGGCTGATACCCCTGAAACCAACTGCGCTGGAGAGGCGGCGCTCGTTGATGGCGGCCAGCACCCCGGTGATGTAGTCGGCGATAGCGAAGACGATCAGCGCATAGACGAGGCCGTCGAGGCCTCCAAGATAAGCGGCGAGCCAGGCACCAATACCAGCGATCCCGGTTTGGATGGCGTGCCAGATGGCGTGAAGAGACATGGGAATGATTCCTTTCGTGGGCATAAAAAATTGCCCACACCCATCTGGGGTGAAGGCATCTAAAAATTGGTGTAGTACTGGGCTACATGGTCGGGTCGGTGAGGACCTCGAGAATTGGCAGGCTCAAGTCGAAGGACGCCGCCTTGGGCGCTGGGAGTTCTTGGGCTTCGATGGTCTCTGCTGGTGGTGAGGGCGTGGCATCTGACTCAACTGGGACGATCGGAAGCTGAACCTCATCACCGGAAGAGGATTCATGAGCGGAGGGTTGGGTCAGCTCTGTTTTCTCGTTTTCAATGCTCATTGGTTGTCCTTGGTGATGGCGTCGTAAAGGACGTCGTAGGCTTCAGCCGCTTCGCCAGAAAGCTCACCCTCATGACCATCCTCCATCTCCTCTTTCCTCTAGTTAGGGGGTCGTTTGGTCATGTACATACAGCCATAGGTGCGAGCGCTTATCCAGTCCTTGCGCGAGCAAAATTCTTCAGTCTTTCAAGGACGTGGCGAGCCACGGGCAAAGCGATCCCGTTGCCCCACAACTTGTATTGCGCCGAATCCGACGTCGGGTCTGCGAGCCAGCTGGCGACCTGCTTGCGGGAGCGCGGCCTAACGCCTCGGAGGCGGTTCCATTCGGCCCACACGTCCACCCAGTAGTCGAGCTGGGCATCGGTGGGGTCGGTGATGGCGAGCTGGTCGCACCAGTCGTCGGGGAAGCCCTGCAACCGGGTGCACTCGACCGGCGTCAACCGTCTGGGGCGCAGCGACGAGCTGGCGACCATGGGCGGGTCGGTGTAATCCGTGGCCAGCAGCGCACCTGCCTGATCCTTGGTGGTGCGGGTGAAATAGTCGGCCTTGGATGCGGCATAGACGGGTTCCAAGATGACCATGCCGCCTTGGTTGCAGGTCGGCTCTCCGCCTTTCAGGTCGAGGGTTTTCGACACTTCTGCTTCGTAGCCGTAGTGGCCGCCACCGCTGCGGGACTGGTGGATCGAATTCAGGCCAAACACCCTGCGTTCCTCTGGGGCGTCGAGGAGGATGGGGACGTTGGTGGGTGAGTTGCCCATCCGGGCAGTCAGCGTCTGCACCACCCCCAAGGAGTTGACGGTCAACCTCGAGTCCTGCGGATGATGATCCATCAATATCACCGAGCTGCTACGGCCTCCAAGGCTTGCTTCAGGGGTGTGGGCATGGTCTTGTTCTTGCGTGCCGCCCGATTCAGGATTCCTTGGCAGGCTCGCGGGCTCAAAAAGAATCTCGGGTGCGGATCGGCCTGCAAAATCTGCGACAAGGTAGATGCGGCGGCGTCGTTGGGCGAGGCCGAAATGTTGCGCATCGAGTACACGCCACGCAACCGAGCATCCGCCTGCCACGACGGTCCCAGCGTCGGCCCACCGCGTGTCAGGAACAGGCACGTCAGGGACGGACGGCGCGACGACCTGGATGAGGCTCGTGAGGACGGCGGCGAAATCCGCCCCTTGGTTGGAGGAGAAGGCTCCCGGCACGTTCTCCCAGACAGCAAATCGGGGATATTGGTCATTAGTCGCCTCCCTCATTTCCTTGATGATGCGAACAGCCTGAAAGAACAGGCCGGAACGTGAACCTGCCAGCCCGGTCTGCCGTCCTGCGACCGACAGGTCTTGGCACGGCGACCCGAACGAGATGATGTCCACCGGCTCGATCACGGTGCCGTCGATAGTGTTGACGTCGCCGAGGTGGGTGACCGCGGGCAGACGGGTGGTGGTGACGAGGATCGGAAACGGCTCCACCTCGGACGCCCAGACGGGGCGGATACCGACGTTGAGGGCGGCGAGTGGGAAGCCGCCCGACCCGTCAAACAGAGAGCCAAGCGTCAACGCGGTCATGTGGTGCCTCGATCCACTGCCTTCACGACATCCAGGTAGGCGAGCTGCTGGCTGTCGCGGAGACACGTGATTCCTGCGGCGTCTCCGGTGGCGTCGGCGTAGCGGCGCAGGATCACGGAGGCGTATTTTTCGTCGAGTTCCATGCAGTAGGCGATGCGGTCGGTTGCCTCAGCTGCCATGAGTGTGGAGCCTGAGCCTGCGAAGGTGTCGAGCACGATCGTGTTCGCCTGGGTGGAGTTCCCGATCGGATACGCCAACAAATCCAGCGGTTTGGAGGTGGGGTGGTTAGCGTTGCGGCGGGGCTTGGCGAAGTTCCAGATCGTGGTTTGTTTCCGGTCGGCGTACCACTTGTGCTTACCCGTCTTCACCCACCCGAATAGCACCGGCTCGTGCTGCCACTGATACGGGGAACGTCCCAATACGAGGGAATCTTTAACCCAAATACAACAGCCCGACAGGTAAAAGCCTGCCTCAACGAAGGCGCGGCGGAAGTTCAAGCCTTCAGTGTCAGCGTGGAACACATACGCGGACGCGCCCTTCTCACACACGCCCACCATGTTCGAAAACGCTGATAGCAGGAAATCGTAGAACTTATCGCCATCCATCTTGTCGTTCTTGATGGACAATCCGGATCCTGATTCGAAGGCGACGTTATATGGCGGATCAGTCAACACAAGATTCGCACGTTTACCATCCATCAACAACTCGACGTCCTCGACGCTGGTGGCGTCGCCGCACACGAGTCGGTGACGGCCAAGCGTCCAGATATCCCCACGCTCCACGAAAGTAGCAGCTTCTAACGCGGCGGTGAGGTCAAACTCGTCATCCTCCACCTCACCCTCATCCAATGAGCCGATAAGCTGCGCGATCTCAGCGTCATCGAAACCGGTGAGTTCAGCGTCGAAATCCGAAGCATCGAGGTCGGCAATCAAGAGTGAGAGTTTGTCCTGGTCCCATTCGCCGCTGATCTTGTTGAGCGCGATGTTGAGTGCTTTCTCGCGGGTCTCATCGAGCTCAACAACGATCACGTCCACGTCCGTGTGGCCGAGATCTTCGAGCACCTTCAAACGCTGGTGTCCACCGACGATGTTGCCAGTGGTGGAGTTCCAGATGACGGGTTCGACGTAGCCGAACTCGGTCAAGGATCGCTTGAGCTTCTCGTATTCGGCATCGCCAGGCTGGAGGTCTTTACGCGGATTGTAGTCAGCGGGCTTGAGTTCACTGATGGGCATTGGTTTCATGAGCATGTGTGGTCACCGCCTTCTTTAATGCGTCGACGTGAGCGAACGAGTTCTCCCAGTGCAAACCGGCATGGCCGAAGTGTCCGTAGGTCGAGTAGCGGGTGTAGCCGGGTGCTCGCAACCCCAAAGCGTCAATGATCGCTCCTGGGCGTAGCGGAAACACCTCACGCGCAGCCTCGGTCAGGATCTTGTCGGAGTATTCACCACTGCCGAGCGTGTCGATGGTGAAGGCGACCGGATCAGCCTTCCCAATCGCATAGGAAATCGCGACCTGGCATTCCTGCGCAAGACCGGAGTCGACGATAGTCTTGGCTATCAGACGCGCCATATACGCACCCGAGCGGTCAACCTTGGACGCGTCCTTACCCGAGAACGCCCCACCACCATGTGGGGCGAGACCGCCGTAAGTGTCGACCATCAGCTTGCGACCAGTGAGCCCCGTGTCTGCCTTTGAACCACCCACCGTAAACAAGCCCGAGGGATTCACCAGAATCTCGGTGTCAGCGCTAATTGGCAGATACGGCTTACACGCGGGTGCGACGATCAGTGTTTTGACCTCAGCCGCAAGCTCGTCCAGAGTCTTCGTAGCGTCGTGTTGGATCGACACCACCACGGTTTCGACTGCTACGGGTTGTCCGGCGGCGTCGTAGCGAACCGTCACCTGCGCCTTACCATCGGACTTGATACCGCTGATCGTGCCGTCCTTGCGGGCGTCATCAAGACGCCCACAGATCTCATGCGAGAGTACGAGCGGCAATGGCAAACGCTGCGGGGTTTCGTTGGTGGCGTATCCGTAGACGGTGCCTTGATCGCCAGCGCCCTGCAACGCAAACTCACTCGTGTCTCCGAAGCGAGCCTCCAAGGACTTGGAAACTCCTGCGTTGATGTCTGGGGATTGGCGGCGTGTCCAGACGAAAACGAGGAACTTCCACGGCACATAACCCGCCTTCACCAGCGCGTAACGCACCGACTCACGAATACGCGGACGAACCTTCGAAGTGATCTCGCCAGTCACAATGATCCTGCGGCCAGATGCCATCACTTCTACTGCAACGCGGGCAGCAGGATCCTCGTAGAGGATATCGTCAAGGATCGTGTCAGCGATCAAATCACAGAGCTTATCGGGATGGCCGATACACACGGCCTCAGCAGTCTTCGTAACAGACATACACACTCACTTTCCAAAGAATCGGGACATAGAAAAGTGCCCACCCATCTCGGGCAGGCACACGAGAATCAAAGGGGTGTTAGGAGCGGGCTTGCAGCAGGCGCTCCATCACGTCATCACCCGGCGCCGAACCTGAGTAGTCGCTGGTGCAGGTGGCGCGCACTATCTCGTAAATCTCGTACCAGTACACGTTCGCTTGCTTCCCGAAAGACTGGGACATAGCAACGAAAGGGGATGCGATCGCAGCCCCTGTGGTTGGGTGTTTGCCGAGCAAGCCGAACTTGGAGATCGCCTGTTCACACTGCACATAACGCGCGAACGCCTGCGCATAGGATTCGATCAAGCGCGGTGCGACGAACTGGGAACAGCCACGTTGATCGAGCCATTGCCATGTTTCTCGGTAGACGAGGTCAGCGCCGAGGGGTTTACCATCACGCTGAATCTCCGACAGATACTCGGCAGGCTCCGGCATCACCTCACCAGCAAGCACCGCACCATCCCCGATATCTGAGCCTTCAAAGTCAAACGGCTCACCCAGCGGATCATCAAGCCGCGTGGCTGGGCGGCCAGCTGCGAGCTTCGCATTCAGCGGATCGGGTTTCGCACCTGCCCGCACACGGCGGCCACCCCGGTTCGTTCCGTCTTTCGCCATAGGTTTTCATCTGCTTTCCTGCTGTGAGACAATTAGTGGCGTGCCGAGACCGAAGACGAAAACTGAACTATTGGATGCCGCCGAGGCGCAGTATGCGAAACTGGACAGCCTCATTGAGGGCATGAGTTCCGACGATCAGCATACGAATTTTGATCCCAGCATCACTCAAATCGGTAAAGAAGCCCACTGGGCGCGGGACAAAAACCTGCGCGACGTCCTTGCCCACCTGCACGAGTGGCAGCGCATGTTGCTTGGCTTCGTCGACGCCAACCGCCAGGGTCAGCCTCGACCGTTTCTTCCGTTTCCTCACACGTGGCGAACCACGCCAACGCTCAACCAAGAGATTTGGACTCAATATCAGGGCACTGAGCTTGAGGCTATCCGCGAGAACCTCGCTGACAGCCACACCGCAGTAGTGGCTCTCATCGGCGAGTTCACCAACGAGGAGTTATTCACCAAGGCGCATTTCCCGTGGACGGGCACAACCTCGCTCGGCTCCTACTGCGTGTCAGCCACATCAAGCCACTACGAATGGGCAATCAAAAAGCTCCGTGCATTCACCAGAAAGCCGCCAGAACAACCCCATAACCAAGCCGCCCCCCAGTAGCTTCTTACCACGCTGTACACCACAGACAGATACTCGGGAGCCTCTGGTATAGGCGCTCCCGTGCGCCTTTTCGTGACTGTCGGGTTCAACGCACCAGGCCTCGTGCCTGCATTCACGCAACATCCGCCCGATCAGCGCTATCCTTAGCAATGCAGGGAAACCCTTCTTGTAGAATGAGAACTTATTGGGGCATACAACTCCTGATGCCGTTGCCGTATCAAAATGTGTAGCGAAAAGTTGAAGGGACTGGTCATCAAAAAAATATCTGTGTTTCTTGTATCCGCTCTGGCATATTTTGTCGGCGCGTGGCTTTTCGCCGCCATCTTTCTACGGTGCAAGGATCAGGATCAGAGATTTTTTGTGGTCTTCTTATTGATGCCACTCATGTATGTGTGTTTCACGATTCTTCTTCTGCTTTTTAATAAGCATTTCATCGGTATTCAATCTGCCCGCGCGTTGCAACTTTCAGCAGGAGCCTTTATCGGACTCTCAGCTTTTCTCTTTTCACTCGATGGTGTCGGCTCGTTAGTTCATAGTGATTCTTTTTCTCAACTGCTGAGCCAGTTTTCCGTTCCCGCCATCGGCGCTCTTGTTGCTGGTGGTGTAGCGCTTGGGTTTAGCGTTTTTACCCAAGCGCCACACCAAGGAAAAGACCAAATCAATTATCGGTAGATGAATTCAGCTAGCTTTCGGCAAGCTGTCAAACGAATCTCTTCCTTGACGTATCCAGCCAGGAACCATCCTAAAACGGCGCTATCCAAGTCGGCATATTCACTTATTTTCTGATATGCCTCAGTGGAATTATTCGCCCCCAAGCTCCAGCCAATCTGCTTGAATCTGTTGGCAAGTTTGCTGGAATTGTTGTAGTACTCTCGCAATGTTGCTGACAGAAGATGAGCGTTGGAGTCGTTGCCGTTTTCTAGCGTGTTAGCGATAACGATGGCATCTCCGTCACAGCAGAGATCGTCACGGTTACAGTTGTTTCCTACCGATTCCCATTTTCCCTTGTCGTTTTTCTTGTCAAGTACTAGCCCCTTCAAGCCAGGATGCTGACGGTAATCGTTACCTTGACCGATTAGAGCTGTGGCCACCTGATCCAGGTTCGCACTGGGATTCCACTCAAGTGTTTTCTGAATATTCTCCATGGCAGTAGCTAGGTCTCCGGCCCAGCCAGTCCACGCATCAGGGATAACATTCCAGTTGGTGTATCCAAGTGTTGTTGCCGCCAGATGCGCCAGATCAACCGATTCTCCGGTCTTGTCGGTCATGGATTGCCGCCACGTGTTATCAATATAGCGATTCAAGGCAGCGATGATCTTCTTGCCTACAGCGTCCTTCTCGAGTACGCTCGCGTCAGCACTCCTGAAACTTTCGGCAGACACGGACCAATTCACCGCAGATCCACTACCACCGTCACGCAGGTAGGCTTTTGCTAAATAGTTGAGGATGCAACGCCAAGTCGGAACGGCAATCCGCGTTCCCGCACCATGAGAACCCGCAACGTAGTCTTTTCCAACCTTGCCACTGGCACGAAGTTCTTCGAAGCGTTTCTCTAAATGCCAGATCAGATCAATCGGAGCCAACTTGTTGTAGTCAATGCTGGTGTCGGGCCCAGCGCCACCGGCACTCGAAGGAGCAACATGATCAACTGCCGCTGCTTGTCCTGAATAGGCGACCCTGTCTAGGTCAAAACCAGCACCCTTGTAGTCACTGATTTCAGTGAACTGGTCATAGTTCCAACTATCAGGAATAGGGAAGCCGAGGTTGCCAGAAAATCCTGTAGACATGTCCGAGACGAACGCGCTTCCAGCGTAGCCGGCTTTAATGATGCGGCTACAAATATTGCGTGATGCGTAAATACCCACTTTGTATCCGCCTCCCAGGCTTCCACGCACACCCTGAAAATACGGAAGAATATGACTTGTGACCTCGGGGTCGGTCGCGTCGAAATCAACTGCGAAATAGATATACGTTCCCGGAATGCCAAGTCTTTGGGCTGCTTGCCTTGCGAGCGTGGCATGGCGAGTTCCGTTTTCTCGAGTGAAGTGGCGCAATTCGGTGGAATACTCTTGGAATATCGGGAAGAACTTCATCCCTCCGTTGGTGATGCGTTCAAGTTCTCCGGGGCGAATTGCTTTGAAATAGTCAGACGGATCTTTTGAATCCTGATTCGGCTCAGTCAGGTAACGTCCTACGATCTCATAGCCGTTCGCCTTAAGTAGGTTAAGTCGCTCAGCCGTAATCTCGAAGCGTGTATCGCATGCTTTGCAGGCGCGATTCGGATCACCTTTCGAGGTCAACAGGCTCATCCATGTAGTCGAGTCGACCACCCCGCTTCGTGGGAGCTGATACTTTGCTTGGAATTGCGGAACGAACGTTGACAGTGCGGTTTGTGCAGAAGGATAGATATCGGGAGAAATCCGGTTACACACTAGAGCAACCTGAGCTAGCCAAGCCCACTTCGGTAAACTTGCCGCATTGCTGGGTGTAACTATTGTTAGACGCGCTTTGGTGCCATTGCCGAAATTACCTGTGGCTTCCGCAGGGCTAAATCCTTCAATGGCTTGCAAGACCTGAATCAGAGCAGTGTTCATTTCCCGACCGTAGAGTCCATCGGTTGGGATGATTCCGGTATAAGCGCGATACTGTTGGTTGATTTGTTGCTGTGCTTGCCGAATCGCTGAAATGCCCCCATAAGAGCGAAGCAGGACGAATTGCTGCATTGACAACAGCGCTTTCATGACGTCGAGCGTCACAGTGGAATCTCCACCAATGCCCATGTCGCTCTTAAGCTGTTTGATGGCCTTTCCAGTTCCGCTATAGAAGTGAGTCGTGATATCGCTGGCACCGGCAGAATATCCCTTGCACCACAAGGCGCCTTGGATAATGCCGTACACATTAGAAGTCTCCTGTGCACCGTCATCCTGTTGGCGGATGCCGTTAGGCCACCGCGACTGGAAGCGACTGATAGTTCCCGGTCCGAAATTGTTCGCCGTTGTCGTAATACCCAGCTCGATTTGCAGGGCCCGAATCAAAGCGTTGACCGTGCCCCAGCCGGTATATCCGTCCTCTATGACTGAACCGAAACCAGCCTTGCTCCTATAGGTGCGATTAAGCCATTGCTGTGTTTTTAGCACCATTTGATCTGTCATGATTCCTCCTTTTTGGAAACCAGTTTGTTAATTCAAGACAGGCGAACACCTGCCAGGGAGGGATCCAGAACACCGGATGAGAAGCTCCGAGTTTATTGCCCTCACCTGTACGTCCCTGGCAAACCCAAATCCGGACGGACAAAGCGCAAGAAAACCGAGCAACACTCAGCGGGATTTCACCCCTCACTGGCACTGCCGACAAATAACGAAGTGTTAATACCCTGTTTGATTCAGGAACTTTGCGCGCGGTTGGCCCCGCCCGCTGACCTTCTCAAGAGCTGTAGAAATCGAGACCCCCCTACCCCTCGCCAGGCTTTCGACATTGCCCCGTATCCAACGAACACCATCGAGGTAGGCATCTTTGAAGTTCTAAATGATCGACGCGACAGGCGCGAACGTAGCGGGCTCGTCAATACGAGTAGACCCTAGATGCTTGCCTCCAGCGATCATCATCGAGCGCACTCTGGCGCGAGTGGCAGGGCTTACACAAGGCGCGGAGGTTATCAAAGTCGTGGGAGCCACCGTGCTCAAGCGGGAGAACGTGGTGGACTTCCTGTGCGGGCGTGTACCGGCTGGCCGCGAGGCAGTCTTCGCAGAGCGGGTGGGCGGCGACGTAGGCGGCGCGGATTTTACGCCAGCGCGCGCCGTAGCGGGCGTTGATCTTCGGATCACGCTGATACTTCCGATAGTGTGCGTCTTCCACCTTCGCGTGCTGCTCGCAGAAACGTTCGTGGGTGAGCTCAGGGCAACCAGGATGGGAGCACGGGGACGCTGGTTTGACCGGCATCGCTTGCTCCTTCCCACTGGATGTGGTGAAGCCCCAAGACTCCCGTGTGTGGGTTCTTGGGGCTTTTCCTACTTTTCAACCACCTACATCATTGCAGGCCGGAAACGGTAAATGCATCCGCCGTTCCTGACACCTTTTGGCGCAAGGGTGCAAAACCCTCACAAACGGCCATACAGAGCGGTCGCAAGACGAGCCAGCGCGCGCGACTTCTTCTGGTAGGCGGTCGTGCGCTCAACATAGAAGTGGTTGCAGATCTGCTGGACCGCATCATCCTGGGTACCCTCGCCGAGGAAGAACGCCTCCAACACCAACCGGTCATCCTCGGAGAGGATCTCCCATGCAGGCAGGAACCAGTCCATGTACTGGCGCGCCTCAGCGTATCGGGCTTTGTAGGTGTCGATGCGCTCGATCGTTGCAACGATGCTGTTCTCCGAAGCGTGAAGGTCGCCTGATGGCGGGGTGCCGTCCATACGTGGGGATGCGGGGCTAGCCGCATCCGCATAAGCCGCCTTGATCTGCTCGTCGGTACTCTCGATGATCTGTTCCATCACCGCATAATCCTGTAACGCAGCGATCGCAGCTTTCCTTGTGTCGAGGTACTTCGTCATCACATGCATGACGACTCCTTCCTGCTTGTGGTTGTGAGTTCGGTGGCGACCGCGTCAATCAACGCAGCCTGCGTAGCGTCTTTCGCATCAAGGGCTTTAAGGACGGCTTCATCGAGCGTCCCCTCAGCAACCAGATGCGTGATCGTGACCGGCTCTAATTGCCCTTGCCGATACAAGCGAGCGTTCGTCTGCTGGTAAAGCTCCAAAGACCAGGTAAGCGAAAACCACACCAGCAGATGCCCACCTGCCTGCAGGTTCAATCCGTGACCGGCAGATGCTGGGTGGATCAGTGCGAGGGTGATCGCACCTTTGTTCCATGCCTCGATATCCGCGCTTGTTTTCAGTTCGCGAGCCTGCGGGAATCGCGCGATGATGCGTTCGCGGTCGTGAGTAAACCAGTAGGCCACGAGCAGTGGGTTGCCGTTGGCTGCCTCGACGAGGTCTTCGAGGGCGTCAAGCTTCCGATCATGAACCGCCGTCCATTCGCCATCGCCCGTGTAGATCGCGCCCGATGCCAACTGCAGGAGCTTGCCCGACAACGCAGCAGCATTCGCAGCATCAATCGTCGCCTCACCAAGTTGGAGGACGAGGTCGGCTTTGAGTTGCTCGTAGACCTTGCGTTCTTTCGGCTCCAACTTCACGGGCATCGTCGTGACCGTCAATTCCGGTAGCTGCAGGTGGTCGGTGGTGCGCATCGACAACGTCATGTCTGCGATGGCGTCGTAGATCTCGTCCTCCGCCCCCTCGCGGGGTTTATAGGTGAACACCTGCATCCCATTGCGCTTATCGGGGGTGAACCAGCGCTCGCGGTAGCGGGTAATGAAACGGCCCAAACGCTCGCCGCCGTCGAGGAGCCGGAACTGTGCCCAGATATCCATCAACCCGTTGGATGCTGGTGTTCCGGTCAGGCCTACCCAACGCTTCACGTGCGGACGAACCTTCACCAATGCCGTGAATCGTTTCGCCCGGTGGTTTTTGAAGGAGGACAGTTCGTCGATGACGACCATGTCGAACGGCCAGCCATCGCCGTACTGACCCACGAGCCAGGGGATGTTCTCCCGGTTGATGACGGTCACCATCGCAGACGCCGCGAGAGCGTTCAGCCGGTCTTGTTTGGTGCCGACAGCGACCGATACGGTCAAACCTCGCAGGTGATCCCACTTCGCTATTTCGGTTGGCCACGTATCGCGGGCTACCCGCAGTGGTGCGATGACGAGGACGCGGTGGATGGTGAAGTAGTCGAGCATGAGCTGCCAGATCGCCGTCAACGTGATCACCGATTTGCCCAAACCCATCCCAAGGAAGATCGCGGCCTCGTCATGGTCGATGATGAAATCGGTCGCTTGACGTTGGTAGTTATGCGGCGTGTAGTGCATCAAGCACCTCCTGTATGCCGTCCATCGAATCAACAACCAACGCGGTGAAGCCTTGCTGGCGTAGCTGGTTCATCCGTCGGCGTTGGATCGGCCGAGGCTTTTTGCCGGGGGCTTTCACTTCGACGAAGACGACCTGGCCTCCCATCAGGCATAGCCGGTCAGGTACGCCACTGGTTCCAGGGCAGACAAGCTTCCAGCACAAGCCCCCGGAGGCTTCAACGGCCTTTTTGAGCTGGGCTTCGATGTGGTGTTCGTTCATGGTCACTCCTTGAGTGGTTTTCCACGGGGTGACGACTGGTGACGGTTGGATTTGAACTTTTCTAAAGGCGATATTTTTATGGCCTTAGTAATAGTTCAATACCGGTCGTCACCGGTCGTCACCCTCATCGGGTTTAGCTGTTGAATTCGCTGGTCAGAGCTAGTCCGTAGACGTACATGCCGTGCTTGGACTTGCGTCGTTCAAACCCGGATTGTTCGAGAGTGGCGTTGAAGTCGACCATCGGCCGCGCCCACCCGCTGGTGGATTGCGCCCACGCCCGATACTCCTGATACAGGTCACCGGCGCGTTCGGATAGGGCCGGGTCCACCTCGCAGCGGGCGTCAAGGAATTGGGCGAACCAGTTGTTCTCTTCCCGATATGCGCTTGAGGCAGCGACCACTTGGGCGGGCGGGGTGAGCTGGTACTCCTCGGCGTGGATGAGCCGCGCGCCTTCCATGATCCATGCAAGTACCGCTCCGCCGGCGGTCTCGTAGAGGTAGTCGGCGTAGTTCTTCACATCGGAGCTACCCTCGATGACCGCGTTGAACGGGATCACGATGAGCCTGCGCCAGATGCCCGCATCCATCGCGCCCACCCTCGGTAGGTGGTTTGTGTAGAGGATGAGCGTGTGGGACGGGGTGAACGCGAACGGCGCCTTGTACTTCTTCTCCGCGTAGATCTGGTCGGTGGAGGCGAGCTGTTTAACCGTCGAGGTCGACAGTCTTACGCCTTCTTCGGACTCGGCGGCGATGATGAGCCGTTTGCCTTTCGCCTCGGCAAGTTCAGGTTTGACGTTCCGGTTCCCGCCAATGGTGAGCACGTCGGCGGACATGTTGCCCGCATACGTGCCGAGCACTCTCGCGATCGTGTTCCAGAACGTGGACTTGCCGTTGCGGCCGTCCCCGTAGGCGATTACAAGCGCTTCGACCATGACCTTCCCGACCGCTGCCAGCCCGACGATCCGCTGCACATATCCGATCAGCTTCCGGTCGGATTCGAAGAACACGTCGAGCGCCTGTTTCCAGATGTCTGTGCCCGTGTCGGTGGGGTCGAGCGCAGTTTGTTTCGTGATCAGATCCAGCGGGTTATGGTCACGTCGGGTGCCGTCACGCACATCCCATGTCCCAGACGGCGTGTTGAGGAGATACGGGTCAGCGTCCAGTTGATCGGGCGTGGTGAGCAGCATCGGGTGCGCTTCCCGCAGGCAGGAGGTGATTGCCCGGGACTCACGGCGTTTCAACACGAACGCCTCGTAGGCCTTCGCATCCTCGAACGCCCGGTAGGCGGCCCGCTGAGCTGACGTGAAACCGGCGAGTGCTTTCGCTTTCGATGAAGCGGCTGCAAGCACCGCATCCGCGCCCGTCACCGCGAGCTGGTCGCGGGCTTTCTCCAACAGATGGCCGGCCTCGGCTAGTTGCCGGTCGGTCAGTTCCTGGGCGATGCCTTGCGCAGCAGGCGCAGACTCAGACCACACGCCCCCGTCGTAGACGAGCCAGTCTGTGGCTTCCGTAAATGCCAGACGTGACGAGTATTCTGCGGTGAGCATCGAAGCTTGCCCCACATCGGTGAAATCATCCGGCCGCAGGCTCGTCAGCTCCGCGTACACTTCCGGCGAGAGGTAGTCCGGATCGGCAGCGACTTTGGCGGCGAACCGGCACGCCGAGCCCCAGATCGACTCCAACTCGTGATCCGACAGGGGCGGCTCGCACAGCAATGCTTTCCGATCGAACAGGTCACGGGCCTGTGCGGTCTGCCCGTAACGGATCAGGACACGCCCGGCGAAGCGGGACAGGGTGGCGTTGCGGGAGCCTTCCCCGATCACCTGGGTCGAGGCATCGAACGCTGCGAACACGTCGATCTCATCGGCTTCGTCCAGCCAAGCATCCAGTAGCTTCGTGCCGTCGTGGACGGTGACCTCGGGGTTGGTGGTGCCGTAGATGAACCGTCCGGCATCCAACGCCTGCGGGTCGAAGAACCTGAACCGGGCTGCCAGGCGGCGCTTCAACCCCGCATAGGTATCTGCGTCCGTGACTTCGGTGATCGGGAAGTAGACGTGGAAACGAGGCCTCGCCGACAGCACGCCCTTCGCCTTCTGGTGGTTCCGGGAAGTGGCGGTCATGAACTCGACTCCAGCCATCAACTCGGCGAGCTTCTCCGGTGTGACCCAGTCGGACGATTCTTCGGTGTGGTCGTTGTCGATGTCCATCACCACACAATCCGAGGACACGAAACTCGCCGACGAGCGCCGATCGCCAGTGTAGGTGGCGGCGACGTGATCCCACCTGGCCACCAGCTGCAGGTCAGCCTGGTCGGTGACGTGGTGGTGGTTCGGATAGTGGTTGTTGTGCGGGTTGCCGCTGTTGGTCGCGGCGCACAAGGTAAACGGGGTCATGCGGGGTGCACCTCCTGGAAGTCGGCGTTGAAGAAGCGGACGGGGATGTTCATCTGGTGGGCCCAGTCGATTTCGGCGCGCATCCCTGCCGACACATGTCCGATGTAGGCCCATAGCTGTTCGCATTTCGACAGCAGGATGCGGTTGAAGAACATGACCAGCTCACGGGCATCCGGGTCGGTGTCGTCCATGAACTGCGGATAGTGCAGATGCGGGGCGAGTGGGATCCGGCGTGCCGACACCGCGAACGCGCAGAACCGGCGGGCAAGTTTCACGTTGGCGTCGATGTCTCCGGAGTACGGGGAGCAGATGTACACCAAGGGCCGATACCCGTACTCGGCGCGCTGGATTTCTTTCAGCGCCTTGTAGCAGGTGGGGTCGGGGTATCCTTCGATGTTCTTCTTCGGGATACCGATGTCGAGGGCAGCGGCGGTCATGACTGGTCTCCCGTCTGCCCGAAGGCGAGAGCGTGGTAGGCGTCGATCATTCGCGCCTGGCAGGCGACCTGTTGCTCCAGGTTGTCGATGCGGGCATGAGCCACGCGCAGGGCATCCAGTAACGCGATAGCTGTCTGTAGTGGGTCAGTGTCGAGGTCGCGTAGGAACGTGGCGACGCGTGGATCATTGGGGCATATCATGAGTCGGCTCCATTTCTGAGAGCCTGATAGACAAGTAGGTGGCGCGGTTACGCACATGGCTCTCAGTAGGAGGCCAGAAACCAGCAGGGAGTTAACCCCCTCGGCAGAGTTTCTGGTCACTGAGCTTTGAGGCTCTCGCCCATACGCCCCTGAGGACCGACGAATCCGGACGGGTCAACCCCAGGTCGATACCGGGTATATCCGGTAGACCTTCCACTACGGGTCAGGTGATCATGAGAGCTATGAGCGAGATGGATAAAGCGACCGTATGGGCGGTGTTCCAGAACATGCGCCTGTTCTGCCTCTTGGAGTACCTGCGTGACCTCGACCAAGCACTGGTGCGGAGCCGGAGTGATGAGCAGATCCGCCAGTACTTGCATGAGCTTCTCGACGCTGACCCGGCAATCGTCCTCGACTACCAGTAGGCCGCCCAGCAAGTTATTACGGTCTACATCAATCCACGCAAAGAGGCGCCCCAACTAGTTGTGCTAGTTAGGACGCCTCTCACATCGACGGTTCAGGAGGTCATGATCGGAAAATAATCTTCACTCCGTCGCTGATTTGCTGAGCGTAGTCACTCAGTTCGGGATCGCTGATCTTTCCTCCGCGTTTCTTGAATATGCGTTGCAGCGCGGGCTTGATCTGTTCTACAGGCTTACCGCGATACTGACGAGCCAGTGACTCGAAATCTCGGTTGTACCCTTTAGCCATTTCATCCATAGCAGGCTGAACGAGCTTCTGAAGAGCTTTCTCGTCAAAATTGATCTTCACGCTCAAACTCCCTGCCGGATAGTAGTGTCTGGATGCCGTTTAGCCGTGGCTTCCGTAACAAAACGGCCGGTAATGGATGAGCGGTGCACTGGACGGTTTCCGCCGTTACCCACCGTTTCTGCAGTCGTTGTACGTGGGCTTCGGCGAGCCGTCGAAGCTTTGACGAATCGCCCTGTAGACGCACTTCGGTGAACAGTTCGTGCCATGAGACACCTTCTTTCTGGCTTTCGCCAAATGGTGAACACTACGCACGAGAGCATGTAGAGTTGGAATCCTAGAGACCAAACTAGGTACCAGCCCCGAACGCCTCGCAACCCCGAGATTCGGGGCTTCGGTGTTCATGGGATAGATTTTACCTGCCTAATTACACTGATGTGATTTCCGTGCGCTCTCGAAACGAACCCTGTGGATAACTTCCAAACCTGGTCAGTCTTTCTGGTAGTAGTCACATTCGTAGCCATCCGCGTTGAGCGGTAGCCCGTCTGCCCAGGCAGGGAGCGTCGCCATGAGAGCACAGGCGTCAGCGACGGTGAAGACCGAGTCTTGGGGTTCGTCGATGACGATTTCGTCGTGGACGTGCATGACAATCCTGTGCCCAGCCTCGGCGACGAGCTGCATGGCGTGGACGAGGAGGTCACGGGCGACTGCTTGGACGATGTTCTCCACGAGTTTCCCGCCGTAGGTTTCCAGTCGACCCCACTTCCTGCCCGTGGTGACGCCGCTGTAGGTGATGGAGGTGCCGCCCCACCGGTTCTCACCAAGCCTCGGCTGCACATACGCCAGCCGTCTGCCCGAGGGCAGGGTGATGAACAAGATGCCCGACTCGACCGAGAAACACAGGTTGCGCAGCCGGAGGGTACTGCGGGTAGTGATCGCGTCGAGGGCGGCCTGCTCGACGTCTGCCCAGAGTTGCACGATGTTGGGGTTGGCTGCCCGCCAGGCGTCGACGGTCGGTTTGAGTTCGTGCTCGGCCAATCCCATCCGCAGCGCACCCATCGCCTTGAGCGCTCCGACGGAGCCGTTGTAACCGCAGGCCAGCGTGGCGATCTTCCCCTTCTGGCGAAGCTCGGCGTTGACGCCATGTTTCTCGACGGGCACGCCGAACATGCGCGACGCGGTTTCGCAGTAGAGGTCTTTGCCGTCACGGAAGGCTCGGAGGGTGGATGTTTCTCGGGCCAGCCAAGCGATCACGCGGGCTTCGATCGCGGAGTAGTCGGCGACGATGAGCCGGCAACCCTCGCTAGGGATGAACGCTGTCCGGATCAATTGGGAGAGCGTGTCTGGGACGGAGTCGTAGAGCAGTTCGAGCGCGTCGAGGTTGCCTTGTCGGGTGAGGGTGCGGGCAGCATCGAGGTCGGGCAGGTAGTTTCGAGGCAGATTTTGGACTTGGACGAGGCGTCCGGCGAACCTGCCGGTGCGTCCCGCGCCGTAGAACTGGATGAGCCCACGAGCCCGTCCATCGCTGCCTGCCACGTTGTGCATCGCCTGGTACTTCTTCACCGAGCTTTTCGCGAGGTCGCCACGCAGCTCCAACACTTCCCGCACCACGCCGGTGGCAGTCTCTAGCGCAGCTGCGACTTCTGCCTTCGCCAAGGACGACATCTTGCAGCCGTTGGTGGTGAGCCAGTCCTTCAACTGGATCGGTGAGTTCGGGTTCTCCAGGCCGGTCAACTCCCGCGCCCTCACCAATGTCGCCGTGCTGTGTTGGCCGTCGAGAGCGACGGCAGCATCTGCAAGGGTGCGGTCAAGCAGGATTCCGGTGTCGTTGATGGTCTGGTCCAGGGCATAGGCGTCCCACTCGGCCTCGGGCATCGGAAATGGCGAGAGCCGGTCGTGGATTGCGAGCTCAACCTCGACGTCGCGCCGGTTATAGTCGACAAACTGCGCCCAGCCGGTTGGGTCAGATGCAGGTAGGTTCCTGGTGCCTCCACCGTTCAACACGCTCGGTGTTGCCGGCGTGCAGAACTGCTTGATCAGCTTCTTGCCCGCGCTGTCTTTCTTGACGTCGAGATCAAGAGCCGTACCGACCGCATCCAAGCTCATCGGCAGACCGAGGTAGGCCGCCCACACCATCGTGCAACGCCACTGCGCCGGATCAAGAAACTCCTCAGCGAGGAGGTCTGGGTGGTGGCGGCGCAGCCACGCCGAGAATGCGACCCGCTCGAAGGCGGCGTTATGCGCCCACTTGACCACGCCAGGATCGACGAGTGCGGCAAGCAGCTCGTCGGGCAGCTGCTGGCCGCTGGCGAGGTCGATGACGTGGACGTCGCCGCTGTCGATGCTGTAGCCGAACAGAAGCAGCTCGAACTCAGGATCAGTGGCATACGGGTACACGCCGGACTTGGTGAGGTTGACGGGGCTGTACGTTTCGAGGTCACAGGCCAATGAGCGCATGGATCAGTCCTTTCATGGACAGATGTGGAGGGAACCACCGTGATCGGCAGTCCCCTCCACAAGGTGATGGTGTTACTCGGGTGCAGTTTCAGTGCGGGCGATATCGTTGGCCGTCACGCGTGCTCGTTCTTCTTCGAGAAGCTTGGCGAAGCGTCGTTCTTCACGCTTGTCGGAGATCCACGACAGCAGTAGCGTGACGCCAACGGGGATCAGGACATAGACCCACACAGCGAGGGTGATCGCCATGAAGCAGTCCTTCATCACGGTGAGCTCCTTAGTTGAGGAAGTCGTCGCTGGCGGCGGGGGTGCCGAAGTCGGACTCAGCGGAGATGCGCCCTGCGCCGAGGGGTTCACCGTCGCGGAGCTTCTGGATGTTGCCCAGCCCGCAGGCGATACCACGGTTCCCGTTCGTGTTGAACGCATAGAACGACAGGCTCACGCGGGCGTAGCAACCCGAATAGACTTCGGAGCGGTCGAGGATCGGGGCGACGTTCTCGTCGACCACCTGCGGCGGGGTCAGCGAGTTCGCGTTGACGAAGTAGGCGTTGGCGTAGGCTTCGTCGTCGCGCTCGGTATCCCCGTCACGCAGCGGCAGTTTCAACGCGGCCTTGTTTGGCCGCTTGCCCCCGAACTTGGCCGTACCGGCATCGATCGCCGCATCGATGGCCTTCTCGATGGCGGTGATGGTGGCGGTGTCGGTCTTCGGGATGATCAGCGACACCGAGTACTTGGGCTTACCGCCCTGGATCGAGTTCGGCTCGAACACGTGGGCATAGGAGAGCCGGACTTCACCGGTGACGATACGAGTCGGATTCTGAGTAGACATGATTGTCCTTCTTTCTGTTAGTTACTGGTTTTCGTGAATTCGGATTCAGCGCTGCGAATGTCGAGCGCGGGTCGTTTGTCGCTCTCGGGTACGAGCGTCGGCTTACCCACCGGCTTGACCACCAGGCCGCCGAGAACCTCGTTGAAGGTCTTCTTGCCCATCAGCTTTTCCATCGCCGTGAGCGTGATGAGGCGCTTGTCGTAGATGTCGTGGTACCCGGCCGCCTCAGCCGCCTCGGAGACGGCGGTTTCGTCGGTGTATTTGCGGACAGACCGGCCTGCGACGAGCTTGAACCCGTCCCACGTCTTGCCCTGGTTCACCGCGAGGGAGAGGGCGTAGGCCTCCACGTCCGCAGCCCACGTTTTGAGCTGTGGAATCCTCGCAAGGACATCCGCGATCTCCGCATCCGTCAGCTCGGCTGGTGGGGTGAACTCCCGCTTGGCGAGCGCCAGGTTGGCTTCGGCTCGTACCCGGCAGGTCGGCGCGATGCGGCAGAACTGACACCACGAGCCGGCCTGGTAGTCGCCTTCGCCGCGGGCAGCCAGGGCAGCGATCGGCTTGACCGTGTTCTCGCCCCATGTGATTAGGTCCTGGGTGCTGATCGTCCAGGTTTCGACGTTGGTGCGACGAGGCTGGAAGATGCTTAGCGCGACTTCCTCGATGTTGTAGAGGGCGTCGAACGCGGCCAGGGCTCCGAGCCCGTAGAGCATGAGCTGTGGGTTCTCTACCGGGGACACCTCAACGCCCATGCCGTACTTCAGGTCAATGACCTGCAAGGTGGGCTCGGCAACGATCACGCAGTCACCGGTCCCGAAGCCGCCCGGGGCGAGGTGGGAGTAGTCCAGGCGCTGCTCGACATACACCTGCGGGTCCGGGCAGTGCTCCCGAGCAGACTCGAGGTGCTGGGCCACGAAGGCGACGTAGTCGTCGGTGTGGCCCTCCATCTCCTCATCAATCCACTCTGAGGTAGGCCGCTTGGCGCGGCGCTTGAGGAACCGCTTGAGCTTGTACTCAGCCAGAGCGTGCGCGGCCGTACCCTGCAACGCTGCGTCCGACGGGGCGTCAGCCACGCCATCTGTGGCGAGTGCGGAGGGCGGGCAATGCACCCACCGGTGAGCACTCGAAGCACTCAAAAGTGCGTGGCTTTCAGGCATGGGCGATCTCCTTAGCCCCAGCCATGATCTGGCCGAACTTGGCCGGGTCTACCTCTGAGAGGGCCTTCGCGCCAGCGTCCAGGATGAGCTGGCGCACCTTGGCGGTGTAGCCCTGCTGGGACAGCTCCGCCAGGAAAGCGCGCACCTCTTCAAGCGTGTACTCGCGCATCGAAGCCGCCTCAGCCTGCTGTGTCTCGATCTGTTCCTCAAGTTCGGCGTGGAAGGAGGGTTCCTCGAGGCGCGCGGCGGAAACAGGCCTGTGGCCAGCCAGCGCGTACTCGTCCTCAATCTGCTCCCAGCCGTCAGCTTCGAGCGCCTGCGCAATCTGGGAAAGGCCCTCCATGGTGTGGTTGATGCCCGCGACCAGGGCATTGCGGTGCTGCGGGTTCATGCCGCAGCACCACCGTTGTCGTAGGTGAGCTTGCTGCCTGCCGGGTGACGCTCGATGGACGCGTTGAGAGCTGTCTCATCGACCTCGGGCTTTGTTGAACGTCGAGTCAGGGTCACGTCATGAACCCACCGCCCTGGCACAATCAACATCAGCTCGTTGATCGGGCCAAACAGCCAGCGCAGGATGCGCTCCCTGATATTCACTCGTGCGAGGTTGACATCGGCGGCCGGGTCCGGCGCCTCGTCGATACCGACTCGAATATGACGACCACTCATGATTCATGTCCTTTCAGTTGAGGTTGTTGGTCGCCTATACGTCTTCCCGTGGCTGTTGAACCGGACAGCCGTCGGGGAATTGGTCATGGATCTTCTTGATGGCGCGTTTGACTGCGGTGCCGATTGTGTTGGCGTGCCGGTCAATCTCCGCCTTACTCGCATCGGGATGCTCCGTCCTCGCAATGTCGGCATAGCTCAGGTTTTCGCCCAAATTCAGGCGCACCCAGCCCCGATGTCGGGGCGAGACCACGGAGAGCACGATCTCAACCTGCTCGCGTGCCAGGTCGAACTCCTCGCCCCTCATCAGGAGAGTCTCGGGTGATGCGTTGTCCGCCGGGTCGAGCTGCTGGGCAAGCCTGCGCCGTGCACTTGGTCTAAATGTCGACGGGTCATCCAAGTCATGTTCGCGGCCACCATCCTTAGTGGCATGCTTGCGCGCGTTCTCCCGTTCCCTGAACACGGCATACTGTTCACCTAGGTACTCGAGCTTCCACTCAGGCAGATACTCCTCGTCGAAGATCATCCGACGAAACTGCGCATCAGCCGGCAAATCATAAAGCTCAACCCACGCGCCGCCGCGCGTCGTGGGCATACGGAAATGGACGTGTTCCTTACCCCGAAAGTCCTTTGTGAACCGGATTGTGTAGGGCTTTGGTGTGGTGGCGTTGCCTGCCATGGTGGACTCCTGTCGCTTACTGCGACGGAGGCCCGACTCCACCTGGACGTTGGTGGTGCGCGAAGATCAACCACGGGGACGAAAACAGGGCAGGCCAACCACCCAGGCATGCGTGCCTGAGTGACTGACCTGCCCTGGACGTCCAGAAGGGCGAATCTCCGCGCGGATTGTTGAAATAAGTTGGGTGCGGGCAGCTGTCCCGCGTGTCATCGAAAGATCTCGGTGAAGGTGGGAGGGTGCCCGGCCGGTACCAGGCCAGACACCCCCAACCGGTTACTTCTTGCCACCCTTGGACTTGGGAGCCCGTTGGGACAGAGCAGAAGCTGCGGCGGTCTTAGCCGCCTTGGAATACCGCTGGTCACGCATGACCTTCGATGCGGCAGAAGCAGCAGCCTTGCTAGTTCGACGTTGACTCGTCATCTCGGTTCACCTCCTCCCAATCAGCCTGATTCGTCCTTTTTGCCGAGTTTTTCTCTCGGTCCGCCTACACCGGCTGGTAACATGGGCCACAGTGGTCGATGCGCCTACGCCGGTGGATGGCTTGTTTTCAACACTAAGAAAGCCCCCTGTTTTGACAGGAGGCGAAAGAAGGCGAAAGGAGGCAAGATGGCTCGCCTTCCTCAGCCAGAGTTTGCTCTAGGTCTGCTATTGCGGACTATCCGGCCGTCCTTATCTCTCGACGTCAAAGGCGACCGTGGATTCGTTCTTGACTTCTTTGACCGGGCTTGCGACGAAAAGCTCCTCCCAGGTCGGCTACCTGAAAACGAGTGCAGCAAGAACACCATCCCTGCTGGATGGCTGAGAGGTATCGATCGACGAGACCTCAACAAGATCTGGAATGGAAAACGGCCTCTACCAGAGGACACCGCAAGACGCATCTTGCCCGCCATCAGCGAGCAGAGAATCATCGCACTGTGGGGAGATACCTCTACCGGCGATGCAATCAGGGATCTTGCACTCAAGCTTCGTAAGGACGGCCTACAGATCAACAAACCGATTGATGTTCCGAAGGCCGTGTATGTGCTCATCAAAGAAGTCGTCAAATCAAACGCTGAGGGAAATGACCTCCTGCGGGACCAAGGCGGCGACGAGAAAATCGTCATCCCCGGCGTACAGACCTACCCGTTATCTACCGGCCGTATTTCCGGCAATTCGCTCCAGATCGGGACCTCGAGCATCGCAATTTCTCCAGCTCCGCCCGTCCCTGAGGAGTTAGCGCCTGAAGAGGTCTACGTGCAACGCGCGCTTGACGCGATCGCCGAAAAACTTGGGAAGGAGCCCGTCTCCTTCGAGCAGCTGAAGGCTCTTCCGGGTAAGTACGCGAAGTTCTTGGTCCGTCAGCGCACCCATTACTGGTCCGCTGTCGGACGTCACCGTAACCTGCAGGAGATTCGCCCAGATGATGGGGATGAACAGTTTGAACGGATCAAGGATGATCTTGACGACTTCCTCGAAACCACGTGGATGTCAGATGTTTTCCCTGACGGTTACGAGCGGATGCTGAAGACGCTTGGGCAGGCTAGCCATTATCAGGTAGGGGGGTCTGTTCTAACGAGCATCCCTGACTTGTTTGCTGCGAGCCACAAGCAAGGTATGACGCACATGCTGGTCAACGAGGACCGAATCGAGTGGTCATCATGAGCAGCACAATCTTCAACTCCCAGTTCGAAAACTGCATGCGCTTACTTGTCGCCCTAGACAAGCTTGAAACCGCGGTGACAGCGACCGAGCTTGCTGACGCCGATTTTGCAGCAACCTACGCTAGACACTTCGGTCTCGGCAGAACCGACCTGCACGGGTCCACGGCCTTCGTTAATGCGATTTACACGCAGCGCCGAAGCAAAGCTCACGAGGCAATCCAGCTGCTCGTGGCACACGGTTACGCCTATGCAGACCATGCTGGTGACGTGCCGCGCTTCACCATATCCGAGTCTGGTGCCCACCTGGTGAGCCACGTGTCTTCTAGCTACGCCCAGCACTACCAACGCTATGTCGCAGCAGCATTGGCGGCCCTACGCAACGACACGCTGCACCTGATCGGTGTGAAGGAGGAAGCATGAGCGGACTTTGGATTAGCGAGATTCGCGCATACCCAAACCACGGCGCCCCCTCCACGATCACGCTCACACAGGGCCTGAACGTCATTGCCGGACCATCGAACACTGGGAAAACCCGCGTCGCCCGCACTATCGACTTCGTCATGGGCGGGGACCTCGTCCCTTTCACCGATGACTCGGACTACTGCACCGCAGAAATCGACCTCGTCACCGCCGAGGGAGAAATCATCACCCTGCGACGCAGCATCGGAGGAGACTACGTTGTCAGTCCACAGCCTGGCGCTGACAGCAAGGTCTACAGCGTGAAGCGAGACGAGAAGGATCCCAAGACGGATCTGAACTCGTTCCTAGTGTCGCTACTCGATTTCAAGCCCAGCCGCAAGGTCATCAAGAATTCCAGCTGGGAGAGCCAGGCGCTGACATGGCGCAGCCTTTACCACCTGCTGTACGTGCCTGAGAGCTACATTGATCGGCTCGACTCAACAATCTTGCGCAGGGGTGGAGCCAACGATTACGTCACTCGTACTGCGGAACTGTCGACTCTGCTTGTGCTCGCGCAAGACGAAAACTTCGATGACATTGAGCCTCAAGAATCCGACAAAGATCGCCGTATCCGCCAGCGATCAGTCAAGCAGTTCATCACCAGGCAAGTTGAGGCAGCTCGAGAGAAGGAGACGGAGCTCAGGAAAGTAGAGGAGCAGTACCGGGGCCGCGATATCGAAGCGGAACTCGCTACCCTCAACGCCGAGTTCGACCAGCTCCGTCGAGACCAGATCGAGCTCAACGCCACCGGGCGAACGATCACCACCAAGATCAAAGAGATCGATGAGAACGTCGCTGCGTTTGCAGTAGACAAATACCAGCGTCAAGAACTCATCAGCCACCTGGAAGCAGACCTGCACCGGCTCGAGTTCCTCGCCGGGGCAAGCGTTGATCCCGACACGTTGAACATCAACATGTGCGGTTACTGTAAGCAACCAGTAGACGCGAGCATGAACCATCCCAGTCAGGAACAAATCGACGTCCAGCGCACTCGCCTAGAAGAGCAACTCTCGGGTGCACGGTCCAACCTGGCCGAGCTGGACTACATGATGTCGGAACTGACCCAACAGCGAGCTGACCTGGTGCTCAAGCATGCCGAACTTCAAGATAGAATCGCTCACACGATCACGCCGCGCCAAGAACAGCTGACGCGTGAGGTTCGCACGCTCAAGGAGGTAGCGGGTATACAAGCGCGTCTCGAGCAGCTCCAGGAAACAATCCTGGCCCTGACTGATCTGGGGCCGCAAGCGGCTGAGAAGCGGGAACCATACAAGCCTATGGAGTTTTTCAACGCGGACTTCATCTACTCAATGAACACCACGATTCGTCGGATCCTCCATGAAATCGGCTTTCCCTCTGCTGACACGGCGGTATTCGACGAGGCCACCCTCGACGTGACGATCGACGGATACCGAAAGGACACCAAGGAGGGTAAAGGCTTCGCCGCCTTGCTCAACACCGTGGTGATGGTCGCCTTCCATGAGTACCTCGATCAACGCTCACCCCACGCACCGCAGTTCCTCATCATTGATTCACCGCTGAAAAACTTCGACGACAGCCAGCTCACAGCGCCGGACTCCATGCGACAGAAACTACTGGACTACATCGCCTGCACAACCACAAACCGTCAGGTCATCCTGTGCGAGAACCTCAATCTCCTCAGCGGGGTGGACCTCGACGCACTTCCCAACACGACAGCCATCCGATTCAGCAAAGACCCGTACCAGGGCCGCTACGGCTACCTCAACGGGGTCTACGAGCCGGGAGAACACCCACATGAGTAGCCAATCCACCAAGCTCAAGATCAGCTACAAACCCCTGTGGAAAACACTGATCGACAAAGGAATGCGCAAACAGGACCTCCGCGAAAAGGCGAAAATCTCGGCATCCACGATCGCCAAACTCGGCCGGGACGAGAACGTCACAACCGCAGTACTCGTGCGCATATGCGAAGCACTCGAATGCGGGCTAGGCGACGTGGCTGTTTTAGAACGACGTCCAAGCCAAGAGAACATTAGCCAATAGAACTTAGAAACAATCCAAGGAACATTTAGTGACCAACAAGCAACTAACCCTCAGTGAATTGGAGCAGTACCTCGCTGCTGCTGCCGATTTGCTGCGCGGCGGGATCGACCAGGCCGACTTTAAGGCCTACATCTTTCCGCTGATGTTCTTCAAGCGTCTCAATGACGTGCACCAGGAAGAATACGAACTGGCGCTCTCGCAGTCAGGCGGCGACGAAGATTTCGCTGCACTGCCAGAGAACTACTCCTTTGTCATCCCTGAGCAGGCTTCGTGGGAGAACGTTCGCTCGACAACGAAGGACGTGGGGCAAGCTCTCGTGACCGCGTTCCGCTTGATCGAAGCGAATAATCCTCACCAACTCGGTGGGATTTTCGGCAGCGCTGCCTGGACTAACAAAGCCAAACTGCCCGATGAGCGCCTGCTGGATCTGCTCGAGCACTTCTCCACCAAGACTCTGTCAAATGCGAATGTGGCACCGGACGTGTTCGGGCAGGCCTACGAGTACCTGATCAAGCGGTTTGCGGACCTCTCCCGCAAGAAAGCGGGCGAGTATTACACCCCGCGCTCAGTGGTGCGCATGATGGTGGAAATCCTGGATCCTCAGCCGGGCCAGACCACTTATGATCCTGCCTGCGGCACGGCTGGCATGCTCATCGAGGTCATCGCCCATGCCAAGGAACAGGGGCATGATCCGCGCCTGCTCTGGGGCAAACTGTATGGGCAGGAAAAGACACTCACGACGGCTTCGATTGCTCGCATGAACCTGCTACTGCACGGGGTTCCGGAATTCAACATCGTGCGTGAGGACACCCTGCGAGCTCCCGCTTTCCACGCCGGTGAGCGCCTGCAACAGTTCGACAACGTGATCGCGAATCCACCGTTTTCGCTGAAAAACTGGGGGCGCGATGCGTGGGAGACGGACCCGTGGGGCCGAAACCTGCTCGGAGGTACCCCACCTGCGGGCTATGCGGACTGGGCATGGATCGAACACATGGTGGCATCCGCCAAACCCGGCTCGGGCAAGGTAGCCGTGGTCGTGCCACAGGGCGCACTGTTCCGTGGTGATGTGAATAGTAAGTCTGGGGATAACGAGGCAACGATTCGCCGCGAGTTCATCGAGCGTGACCTCATCGCGGCAGTGATCGAGCTGGCCCCCAACCTGTTCTACGGCACGGGGCTGGCTCCCGCGATTGTGGTGCTGCGTACCAGCAAACAGCCTGAGCGAGCAGGCAAGATCCTTTTTGTGGACGGCTCGGAGCTGTTCACTAAGGGGCGTAACCAGAACACCTTGGAGCGTGAGCACGCCGTCCGCATCGTACAGGCTTACCAGGAGTTCAGCGTGCAGGAGCATTTTGCGCACGTGGCCAGCCTGGACGAGGTGCGCGCCCAGGAATACAACCTCACCGTCGCCCGCTACGTCGCCAAACCACAGAGTGAAACCGGCACCAGCCTGGAAGACGCCATCGAACAGCTGACGGAAACGTGGCAGCAAGTGCAAGCCTCACGTGCACGCCTTGAGGAAGAACTCGCGAAGTGGGGCCTGGTGTTTGATGCTGCAGCGGCAGTGGATGAGGTCGCGGAGGAGGCGAGATGAGTAAGCGAATCACCCAAGAACAGCTTGAGTCCTACCTGTGGGGCGCGGCTGAACTTCTGCGCGGCCTGATCGATGCCGGTGACTACAAGCAGTACATCTTCCCGTTGGTGTTTTTGAAGCGCATCAGCGACGTCTACGACGAAGAACGCGCCCAGGCGCTCGCCCTGTATGGCGATGAGGACCTAGCCGACCTGCCAGAGAACCACCGCTTCGCCATCCCCGAGGGTGCCCACTGGCAGAACTTGCGCGAAACCACCACCAACATTGGCGAGACCGCGCGCACTATCATGCGCGCCATCGAAGCAGCCAACCCCACCACCCTCGCTGGCGTGTTCGGAGACGGCGACTGGTCCAACAAAGAACTGCTGCCGGATGCCACCTTGGCGGACCTCATCGAGCACTTCTCCAAACGCACCCTGAGCCTGGAAAACCTCCCCGAGGACGAGCTCGGCCAGGGCTACGAGTTCCTGATTAAGAAGTTCGCCGATGATTCGGGGCATACCGCCCAGGAGTTCTACACCAACCGCACCCTCGTACACCTCATGGCGCAGATGCTTGCGCCACAGCCGGGAGAATCCTGCTACGACCCCACCTGCGGCACGGCTGGCATGTTGATTTCCACCGTGGCAGAGCTGAAACGCCAGGGCAAGGAATGGCGCAACCTGAGCCTGTACGGGCAGGAGCTCAACTACGGGACCAGCGCTATCGGCAAGATGAATATGTTCCTCCATGGCATCGAAGATGCCCACATCGCCCACGGGGACACGCTGAAAAATCCGGCGTTCACCAATGCTGACGGCCACCTGCAAACCTTCGATATCGTGCTGGCAAACCCACCGTACTCGATCAAGAACTGGGACCGCGATCTCTTCAGCAACGACCCTTATGGGCGCAACATGTGGGGCACCCCACCGCAAGGGCGCGCCGACTACGCCTTCTTCCAACACATCGCCGCATCCCTCGAGCCCCGCACTGGCCGGGCGGCGATCCTCTTCCCCCACGGGGTGCTCTTCCGTCAGGAAGAATCCACGATGCGCCAGGCTGCTGTTGAGTCTGACCTGATCGAGGCGGTCATCGGCCTGGGGCCGGGGCTGTTCTACAACAGCCCCATGGAAGCCGTGGTGATCATTCTGCGCGCTAACAAACCCGCCGAACGCAAGAACAAGATCCTGTTCATCAATGCGGTAGATGAATACGCCCGCATCAGCGCCCAGAGTTTCCTGCTCGGCGAGCACCAGCAAAAGATCCTGCGCGCCTACCAGGCATTTCAGGATCAGCCGGGGTTTACCCGCGTGGCCACCGTGGATGACATTGCCGCTCTCGACTACACCCTGGCCATCCCACGCTACGTCAGCCCAGCCGCAGCCAGCGATGCAGGCAACGGGGATGCAGGTCCTGGCTTTGCCGAGGCGCTCACCGCGTGGCGGCGCGCAGCCGCCCAGACCGATGCCGCCTTCGCCGAACTACTCGATTCTCTCACCGAGGAGGTGAACAAGTGAGCCTGCACATCGATAAAGGCACCTGGACCGGAGTCAAGCTCGGTGATGTGGTGCGCAACGTCAACGAAAGCGTGAAAGACCCCGCGTCGATTGGAATCGACCGTACTATCGGGCTGGAACATATCGAATCAGGAAACTTTGAGGTGCAAGGCTATGGCACCTTGGACGAAGGCGTGAGCTTCACCCGACGGGTACGCCCTGGTCAGGTGCTGTTCGGGAAGCGACGCGCATACCTGCGTAAGGTCGCTGTTGCCTCCTTCGATGCAGTGTGCTCTGGCGACATCCTGGTCTTCGAGCCGAAGGACGATCGACTCGATGCGCGTTTTCTACCTTTCCTTGTGAGCTCAGACGAGTTCTTCGATACCGCGCTGCAAACCTCGGCGGGCTCGATGTCTCCTCGCACCAGTTGGAAAGCCCTCGCGGCCTACGAGTTCCTGCTCCCACCTATCGAAGAACAACACCGCATCGCCGACCTCCTATGGGCTGTTAAGAGTCACCTGGCGACACTCAAGTCTCAAGCACTGATTCTTGAAGCCACGGACACTCGGAATGGGTTTGGAAAATGGCTAGCTGAGCGATTTCGGAATGCTGAGACTGCAAAATTTTCCGAGTTATTTCAAGTGTCGAGTGGTAGTTTTCTTCCCGCCAAGAACTTTATCGAGGGTCAGATTCCCGTTTATGGCGGAAATGGTATTGCTGGTTACCACGGCAGTTCAAACACTGAAGCCGATGCCATCATTATTGGTCGTGTTGGCGCTTACTGCGGTAACGTACATAAGGTGGAGGCTCCAGCCTGGATTACAGACAATGCGCTGATAGTCAAAATAAAAAATCCAGAGCTTTTTGTCTCATTGGACTACATTGCACTGTTGTTGAAGCTACTAGGTCTAAATGCTTATGCTTCACAAACTGCACAGCCTTCTTTGTCGGGTAAAACTCTAGCCGAATGTCGGGTTCCGCTCGTGGCGATAGAAGAGCAGTTTCACATTCAAGAAGTTTTGAACTTTATCCAGGCAACGCAGTCTGCTATCGAGTTTGAGTCTCAGAATCTCGCTAGCTTTGCAATGGAGATTCAATTTTCGATATTTGGAGGCTCTGATGTTCGCTGAGAATCCGACTGTGCGAGATTTTGTGTTTGACCGGGTGGCCAGCCTCGACGTGCAGGGTATTGAGGGTCACGACCTGCCGCGTGACACACACGAGGTGCTGCTTGAAGGTCCTCTGCGTGCGGCGCTGATTCGCTTGAACCCTGAGATCGCAGCCCAGGAGTCACGCGCTGATGAGGTTATCACCGCCCTGCGGCGCATCCTGCTCGACGCGACCCACACCCCGCATCCGGTGGTAGCTAACGAGCAGTTCACTGCCTGGCTCACCGGCGATAAATCCATGCCCTTTGGCGAAAGTGGCGAGCACGTGCCCGTGAGGCTCATTGATTTCGACCACCCGGAGGACGACTCCTCAAACCAATGGATGGTCTCGCGCGAAGTTACCTTCCGGCAAGGCAAAGAAACCAATCGCTTTGACGTGGTGATCTGGTGTAACGGGCTACCACTCGTGGTGGTAGAAACCAAGACTGCAGTGGGGCCGTCGAAGACCTGGCTTGATGGTGCCCAACAGATTCACGACGAGTACGAGGTGGAAGCCTCCCAGTTCTTCGTGCCCAATGTGTTTAGCGTAGCCACAGACGGAAAAGAGCTCCGCTACGGCTCAGTAGGGATGCCGATAGAAAAATGGGGGCCGTGGCGCGATGAAGACGAACCCTCCGACGCAGTACCTGGCCTAACCAAGGTCGGCAATGCCATCGACGGCCTCCTGCAGCCCGAGGTGATTTTGGACTTCCTGCGGTTCTTCTCCACCTTCGGCACCGACCGTCAACATCGGCGCATCAAGCTCATCGCCCGCTTTCAACAGATCCAAGCCGCCAACAAAATCGTTGCCCGTGTGCTGGAAGGCAAGAAAAAGCAGGGGCTGATCTGGCATTTCCAAGGCTCTGGTAAATCACTGCTGATGGTGTTCACCGCGCGCAAACTGCGCGCCCAGCCACAGTTGAAGTCGCCCACAGTCATGGTGGTGGTCGACCGCACCGACCTGGATGCGCAAATCACTTCAACGTTCCTGGCCGCTGACGTGGCCAATATGGTGCAGGTGGGCAGCAAAGCAGAACTGAAAGACCTGCTGAATGCTGGTAGTCGCAAGGTCATCATCACCATGATCCACAAGTTTGGTGACATCACCGAGGCGCTCGATGAGCGCGACAACATCATTGTGATGGTCGACGAAGCCCACCGTACCCAGGAGGGCGACCTAGGCCGCGCCATGCGCACCGCACTGCCGAACGCGTTCCTCTTCGGCCTCACCGGCACGCCCATCAACAAGCGCGACCACAACACCTTCAAGTGGTTTGGAGACCCCAGCGACGAATCCGGGTACCTCTCCCGATACAGTTTCCAAGACTCCCAGCGCGACGGAGCCACGCTGCCGCTGAACTTTGAGCCTCGCCTGTCTGAAATGCACCTCGATGAGCACGCTATCGATATCGCGTTTGAGGAGCTGACACGGGAAAACGAGCTCACCGAAGCGGATCGCACGAAACTCTCCAAACAGGCATCCAGCATTGAGGTGCTCATCAAGGCCCCTGACCGCGTGGCCAAGGTGGCCGCCGACATCGCAGAGCACTTCCAGTCGCATGTCGCCCCGCAAGGCTTCAAAGCGCAGGTGGTGGTCTACGACAAAGAAATGTGCGTGGCCTACAAGCACGAACTGGACAAATACCTTCCCACTGAGGCCAGCACCGTGGTCATGAGCTCGGCACAAACCGACCCGCCCGAGTGGCATCAATGGACACCAGATCGCAGCCAAATGGACCGCCTACTCGAGCGATTCAACAACCCGAATGATCCGCTCAAGATCGTCATCGTCACCGCCAAACTGCTGACCGGCTTCGATGCCCCCATCTTGCAGGCACAGTACCTCGACAAGCCCCTGCACGACCACACACTGCTGCAAGCCATCACCCGCACCAACCGTGTCTACCCGCCAAACAAGGCCTACGGGCTGGTGGTGGACTACCTGGGAGTGTTCGATGACCTCGCCAACGCGCTGTCCTTCGATGACCAGTCCGTTCGAGACGTCATCAAGAATCTCGATGACCTGGTGGACCAATTCCCGCCGGCAATGCAGGCTGCTCTCGCATTCTTCCCTGGCGTGGACCGCACGCAAGACGGATGGGAAGCACTTCAAGCCGCACAGGAAATGCTCGGCGAAGACCGCCGCGATGCTTTCGCTAAGGCCTACTCGATAGTGCACCAACTGTGGGAGGCACTAAGCCCTGCACCATTCCTGGCCGAATACAAGCGCGACTACACCTGGCTGACTGCTGTCTACCAGTCCACCCGCCCAGCAGAGACCTCAAACAGGCTCCTTTGGCATGCGCTCGGCGGAAAGACCCTTGCCCTCATCCACGAGCACGTACAGGTAGACCTGCCGCGCCGAGATCTGGAAACTATCGTCCTGGATGCAGACTTGGTCGAGGACCTGATGCTCGGTGGGCGCGGCACCGTGGACCCAGATGAACTCGCCAAGATCGTCTCCAAGCGCATTGCCAAACACGCGGGCGATCCCCTCTTCATTGCCCTGGGTAAGCGACTACAGGATCTGCGCAAACGCTATGCCGACGCGCAGCAGCACAGCCTGGACTTCCTGCGCGAACTCCTCGAACTAGGCCGCGACACCTTGCAGGCCGAGAAAGAAGCCGGCGAGGTGCCACGCGAGGAACGCGGCAAGGCAGCACTTACGGAGCTGTTCGAGACCGTGCGAAGCGAGTCCACGCCTATCATCGTGGAGAAGGTCGTCGAGGAGATCGACAATGTCGTTAGGCAGGTACGCTTCGACGGTTGGCAGTCTACGAGCGAGGGGGACCGAGAGGTTCGCCGCCAACTGCGACTGATATTGGTCGTCAAGTTCAAGATCAAGTCCACCGACGTTTTCGACAAGGCTCACGAATACATCCGTGAGTACTACTAATCGCCGAAGGTGAACCTTTGGACGCTTGCTCGATACTTTTTGACGCAAGCCCCATACTTTTTGACGCGGGGCCGTACTTTTTGACGCTTCCAGCCTCGACGGACCGAGCAGGCCCCTGAGGTACCCCTCCGAGGCCCTGATTCGCCCCAACTGGGAGCTGCTCCACAGCTCCACGACCCGACCTCAACGCCCCGAAAACCGCCCCAGAACAGCGAAAACGCCACTCCGAACACTTCCCGGCGGGACCGGGACTCTTTGTATCCAGAGTGACGTTCTATTGGAGCGGGCGACGGGAATCGAACCCGCCTCTGAAGCTTGGGAAGCTTCCATTCTACCGATGAACTACGCCCGCAATTCATCGCCATTGGCAACAGGTTTGATCATACCAGAGGTCAAACATACTGGTCAGCCAAGGCGACAGACAAAGAGAGGAGGGACGCTGTCCCACAAGGAATCGCGCCCCTCCTCTTGATCAACGCTTGACTAGGCCGACAGGATCAGCCTGGCGCACGCAGATCAACAGCGGCAGAGACGGTGCGCCCACCCCACGCAAGTACCTCCGCGTGGGTTTCGACTCCGTTGGAATTCAGATCAGACCAACGAGATCCATCAGGACGCGTGTGGCCAAGCTTAAAATCGGCAGTTTCAACGGCTCGTTGAAGGGAGATCTTTTCAAGTTCGTATGACCACTATATTACCTTCGTCCCACACACTGCCTACACTGCAGTCATGCCCCGCTTAGTTGTTGCCGCCGCCATCGTCGACTCGCTCGACAACCCAACGCAGTTGCTCTGCGCCGCACGCTCATACCCGCCCGAGCTGGCAGGAAAATTTGAGCTTCCCGGCGGAAAGATCGATCGCGACGAGGCCCCGCTTCAGGCACTTCACCGCGAAATACGCGAAGAAATGAACACCGCCATCCGCGTGGGCGCTCAGGTAATGACAGAAGAGGGCACGTGGTGGCCGATCCTGCAGGGGCGCACGATGGGAGTCTGGTTAGCTGAACTAGCGCCGGACGCGCCCGCCCCCACTTTGAATGGTTCCCATAGTGAGTTCCGCTGGACTCCTTTAGACAAGGTCGACACGCTTGACTGGATTGGCTGCGATCTTGAGATTGCGATGGCCGTTGCACGCACATCCGGTTTCGAGCCAGCGGACCGCTAAGAGCCTGAATATATGACCAAATACCTAGATAATTTGGCGACATATGGGGTACATCTGTCAGAATAGTCCTATGCCTAAGATCATCGGAGACTCCCTAGAAAACCACCGCGCTCTGACTCGCCACAAGCTTTTCGACGCGCTCGGAGGGCTCCTCGCCGAACAGTCTTTCGACACGATCACCATGTCGCAGATCGCGTCACGCGCCAACGTCGGACGCACCGCTGTGTACAACCACTTCGAAGATAAAGAAGTTCTGCTCCTTGCCTACATGAACGAGGCAACCGCAGAATTCTCGGCACTTCTTCACGAATCAATCGACACAGAACCCGACCCGATTGAGCGCCTCCGCATCTACGTGCACGCACACTTGGAGATGACCAGTCGCTACCACCTAGCAAGTCGCGTTCACCTGCGCGATCAGATGTCGACGGAAAAGTCCGAACATCTTCACGAGCATGCAGGCGTGATCGGCAACCTCCTTCTCAACATCCTCATCGATGCAATGAAGTGTGAAGCGATCCCCATGCAGGACCCGCACATTCTGGTCGCGCTGATCCACGCCTGCTTGTCCGGGCAACGCCTGCCCTCGGATCCCGACAAGCGACGCGCACTCTGCGTAGCATCGGAAGCGTTCGTCTTGCGCGCAGTTGGAGCCTCGTCGGAGAAAATCCACGCACTCCCCTCGCCGAAAAAGTGCGCCGAAGCCGAAGAGCACAATACCCAGGCCTCTTTTATGCGGTGCCCGGTCGCGCACTGACGCGCAGATACGAGGCCCCCTGAAACAGCCTTACCGTCACAGACGTGCGACGCACACCACACCTCTCAAACAATCGCAGGGAATAGATTCACTACTCAGGCCGTTGAACTCTACGAAACGGGAAACCGCAACGAAATAATCAAAGCGATTCCCAGCAATAGATCACGCTCATACAATCGCACCTAGGGTTCACTCGAACCCCGCACATAAGGAGACCGCATTGGCCACCGTCACGCTTCACAACGACAACTTTGAAACCACCGTCGCCGAAAACGCCATCGTCTTGGTTGACTTCTGGGCAACTTGGTGCGGCCCGTGCCGCCAGTTCGGTCCGGTCTACGAAGAAGCCTCCAACAAGCACACCGACATTGTCTTCGGCAAGGTCGATACCGACGCAGAGCAGAACCTTGCTCGCGCAGCTCAGATCTCGTCCATCCCGACGATCATGGCGTTCCGCGACGGCATCGCCGTCTTCCGTCAGTCCGGCGCCCTTCCGGGTGCTGCACTCGACGATCTGATCCAGCAGATCCGCGACCTCGACATGGATCAGGTTCGCGCATCCATTGCCGAATCCCAGAAGTGAACCGGCAGAAAACCCACCTTCCAGGTTTGGCAAGTCGCACTATTAGCGACACACTTGGACCATGAGCCACCCGACGATGATCTTCACAATCGTCGGGTGGCTTTTGTTTATTGCAACCGCAATCACCCTGATTTACGTCATTTCACGGGCGCACAACGGCGAAAAAACGCGGGGTGCCATCCTGCTGAAAAAGAAGAATCACGATGACGAAACAGGCGACGATCTGCTGAGATACCGGCCCGCCATCATCGCCCACGAAATCCGTACTCCGCTGGCACTCATCCGCGGAGCCGGCGAACTGCTCGAAGAAGGTCTTGCTGGCGACCTGAACGAACAGCAACACCACTTCGTTCGCACCATGACAACGAACACTCAGCAGGTCATCGACCTGACCGAGTCAATCATCACCGACCTCAAACTCTCACGTGGCGGAACACTGTCAACCGAGCTCGTCGACGTGAGAGACATCGTTGCCTCAACCGCACGAGAAATGCGACGCATCACCGACATCCCCATCCATGTGAACGCGGTCGGGGGAGTCCTCAACATCCACGCGAACGCTTCCATGCTCCGGCAAGTCATGTGGAACCTGATCAACAACTCACTCCACCACGGAGACGGCACCTCGCCGATCACGATCAGCGTCGCCTCAACCGAAGATGGCGGAGCGCAAATCACCGTCGAGGACTCCGGCCCGGGAATTACCCCTGAAACCCAAGAAAAAATGTTCGACGCTTTCACGTCGGAAACCACCGATGGCCGGGGATCCGGAATCGGACTGATGGTCTCCCAACGAATAATCGAGGCGCACGGTGGCAGAATTATGGTGGACTCGTTGCCTGAGTGTGGCACGGTCATCCACGTTGTACTGCCGAAGGGGAAGTGATGGGACAGCACGCGCTTATCGTCGACGACGAACCCCAGATGCTCTCAATCATCGCCTTCGCGCTGGAAACCCAAGGCTTCACGTGCGAAACGAAACCCAACACCACAAAAGCCTGGCAATACCTTCAAGATCGCAGTGTTGATCTGGTTGTCCTTGACGTCATGACGCCGACCGGATCAGGCGTTGACCTGACCCGAAGAATCCGTGGCGCCGGCATGGCGGTTCCGATCATTTTGCTTACTGCCCTTGGTGATGAAGAAGACCGTATCGTTGGCCTCGAGGCAGGCGCCGACGACTACGTGACCAAACCCTTCAGTCCCCGCGAGCTCGCACTGCGCGCCCAAGCAATCGTCAGGCGAACCCAGCCTGTACGACAACAAGAATCCGTGCACCTCGGGCCCATCACCATCGATGCTGATATGCAACGCATAACCTGGGACGGAGTCGTCATTCCGCTCAGCCCTACCGAACAGCGTGTCCTGACAATCCTAGCCTCGCGACCAAACCAGGACATCCCCTGGCGAGACCTCCTCAGCGAAGGCTGGTCCACAACCGACCAAGTCGGCGCACACGACATGATCAAAACAACGATGTATCGCCTTCGCCGTCAGCTAGAACGTGCGGGCATCGACTCTTCGTGTATCCAGTCGGTCAGGGGACGAGGTTACCGTTTCGTCATCGAGGCCTCATAACGCTGACTTTGAGCACTCGCGCTTGATAAGGGGCCTCGTGCCCCCACTTATGTCCGCCAGACTGCGCGCACGCACCTAGCCCGCACACTCTGGAACGTAGCCCGCCCACTTTGGTAACAGCACTGTTTCCAAACGCCACCAAAACCCGCCCGAATTGTCACCAACCAGAAGACACAATCGTTGAGTCTTAACTCTTCAACTAAAGGAGACACTGTTGTCTTCCCAGTCAAACTCTTTGGGTTTCCTTTCGGCGCCACCGGCAGCACCGCCCGTCAGCCCCGAACGCGTCGACTCGATGTACCGCTCATGGCGCTTCAAGGTGTTCATGGGAATCTTCCTCGGATACGCCGGCTTCTACCTGATCCGTAACAATGTGTCACTAGTGTCGGCAATCCTAAAGGAACACGACATCATGAACGCTGCCGGCATCGGCATCGTTGCCAATGCAGTGCTCTTCGCATACGGCCTGTCGAAGTTCTTTATGGCCATGCTGTCCGACCGCGCAAACGCACGCTACTTCATGCCGATCGGCCTGGCACTCTCGGCAATCATGAACCTGCTGATCGCATTCGTGCCCGTTCTTTCCGCATCAGTCGGCCTCTTCGCGATCATGATGTTCATCAACGGCTGGTTCCAGGGCATGGGCTGGCCTCCCTCAGGTCGCGTCCTGGTCCACTGGTTCTCCACCACCGAACGTGGCTGGATGACCTCGATCTGGAACTGTGCACACAACGTTGGTGGCGCGGGCGTCGGCCTGCTCTCCGCTTGGGCACTCGACACCTTCGCAACCTCCGATGCTGACTGGCGTCCCGCCTTCTGGGCACCGGCAATCGCAGCGCTCATCGTCGCCCTCATTGCACTGATCCTTGTCCGCGACCGCCCCGAAGCCCTCGGCCTTCCGCCGATCGAGGAATACCGCAACGACCCGGCAAAGGTGAAGGAAACCTCGGATATGCCGTGGAAGGAAATGCTGTTCAAGCACGTCCTGACCAACCGCGTCGTCGTCCTCCTGGCCGTCACCAACGTCTTCGTCTATACGCTCCGCTACGGCGTCCTCAACTGGATCCCGATCTACCTGACCGAACAGGTTCACGGCGTCAACGTCAAGGAAGGCATCCTTGGCTTCGCAATCTACGAAGGCGCCGGCATCGCCGGCACCCTGCTCTGCGGCTGGGTTTCCGACAAGATCTTCAAGGGCTGGCGTTCAGGCGCAGGCATCCTCTTCCTGGCAGGCGTTGGCATTTCTCTTCTCGCCTACTGGCTCATGCCTCACAGCGCCCCCATCTGGGTCTTCTACCTGCTCATCGCCGTCATCGGTGGCCTGATCTACGGCCCGGTCATGCTGATCGGTCTTCAAGCAATCGACCTTTCACCCACGAATGTTGCGGGCACCGCAGCTGGCTTCACCGGCCTCTTCGGATACCTGCTCGGCGCAACCCTGGCATCGTCCGGCGTTGGTCTGCTGATCCACAACTTCGGCTGGAACATCGCCTACGGCTTCCTTATTGTCGTTGCCGTCGTCGCCGTCATCCTGATGATGATCGTCGGCAAGGAGGAACGAGCCCTCATGAAGCGTCACGTAGCCAATAAGTGACCTTCTTCCCCGATGTGTATCGCCGGCGACTTCCCAATCTTGGTCGCCGGCGATACTGCATCCTCGCACTAGTCTGGTTCCTATGAAATCCCTACGCCAAAGCCGCCTCAGTTCACTGATCGCGGTGGCGGTCGTGGGGATCATCAGCATCTCGCCACTCTTTCTTCTTTTCGCAGACTCAAAGCCGGGCCTAAGAATCCTGTGCTCCAACACGTCAACGGTGTGCGAAGCTCTAGCTAGGCGCTACGAGCAACGCGAAGAAACAAGCGTCGACGTCGTACGAGTACCAACGTCAGAAGCCCTTGCTCGTCTGATATCAACCCGTGCCCACTCAGAATTCGACGTCTGGGTTGGTGGTCCAGCCGAAGCGCACGTCCAAGCCGAAAACCTCGGACTACTTCGCCTTGCCCCGGACGTTGACACCAGTGGGCTACCCGATGCTTTCCACTCTCGATCGTGGTTCGGGATTTACGGTGGCATCTTGTCCTTCTGCCAGTCACGAACGGTCACACATTCCCCAGAAGGTCTTCGAAGGTGGCAGGACCTGTCATCAACTTCCCTCCCCCTGATCGTCCCTTCTCCCCTGACCTCGGGAACAGCAGCAACATTCTTGAACGTGCAGAAAGAACGCTTCGGCAGTCCCTCGCAAGCAATCCAATTCCTGCGCCAAGTCGACGCTCACACCCTGACCTACGTGAACTCAGGAACCGACCCCGCACACCTTGTCGCAATCGGACGCTCACCCGCATCCATCACTTTCGACAACTACTGTCGCCTTGAAGCACACCATGGCGCCGACGTCATGGTCACCTACCCACTTGACGGAACCGGCTTCGAAATCGGAGCAGCATCTCTTCCCCGACGCACTCGCGAATCCGAGGACGCACAAAAGTTCCTGCAGTGGGTTGTCAGCGACGAAGGACAGGCGCTCGGTGCCGAGGTCGCAGACCAATCCCCCGTCAGTACGCGCCTCCCCGAACACATTTCACGACGTCTTGAAACACTCGGAATATCAATCTTCGGCGATGATCCCAGCGCGGCCTCCCTTCAGCGCGCCACCCTGATTAAGCGATGGACGAAAGACGTCTACCTTCCATCGTCCACCCAGGACGCACCCGCCCCCATTGGCGCGCCCCGCGCCAACCACCACGTGTCAGACACTGAATCTTTACCTCTAGCCGATGAACTGTCATGGAGTGACCTCGTCCCCACTGCCATTCGCACGCTGAAAATCAGCACGTTAGCCGGACTGGGCGCGACAATCCTCGGAATCGCAATCGCACTCCCCCTGTACCTGCGCTCCCGACGAACATTCATCTGGATTCTTCCAGCACTCTTGCCTGCACTGATCCCACCGGCAGTCATCGCTCAAGCACTGATCTGGATGGGCGCCCCACCCTACTCGCAGGCAACAATCGTCGTCGCGCTTGCCATCAACGCAAGCCCCTTCGCTGTCCTCATGCTGAGCTTCATCCTGTCGTCCTTCAACCACGGCGAAGTCCAAACAGCAGTCACTTTCGGGAGCCCCGAGCGAAACATTTTTAAAAAGCTTCTTGCTCCACGCATCCGCGCAGCCCTGATCCCCGCATTCGCGTTGACCACATTCATGGCAGCTTCCGACGTGTCAGCAACAAGCACGAACGCGTCGGCTGAACCGTACCTACCGGTGTTGGCGCTCAATGCGTTGAACTCAGGACTCGATTCTTCCGTCCCCACTCACATCGCACTCATCTACGTTGGAGTCGCGTCCGCGACCACGTTCATCGTTTTGCGTAGCTTGACGCTGACTCGTTACACAGCCCGGCAGACAACGTACCCAACCCCGCTGAAGGAATACCTTCCGACGCTATCCGCAAGCGTCATCCCCTTCGCGTTGATATTCGTAATTATGAGTGCAGGAATCATCATCGTGATGCTCGTCGGAGCGTCCAATTGGTTCATCCACACCGCATCTGCGGAACTCTTGGGGCAGACCGTCAGAGAATCACTGCTGATCCTGGGCATCGTCCCGCTGAGCGCAGCAATAGGATTCTTGATTGCCAGGCACCGCTGGGCATTCCCCCACGCGATCAACGCCCTGTTCCTGACTGCCTTGTTGTCCGCCCCCATTGCCGGCGGAATTCTGATTCACTTAGTTTTCCAACACCCGATATCAATCGGCGACCACACGATCCTGCCACGTTTGTTGGGTGGCGGCTCGATTGCGGGTGGCATGCTGACGGTGGTTCTCACCAATCTTCTTCTTGCCCTGCCGGCCTCATATTTCCTGATGTCGTTCTCACTGCTCTCTGTTCGCCAAGCGATGAGGACCGCGGAAGAGCTGGGAGCAAGCACTACGCGCACCACTCTCACAGTGGTGATTCCCGCCTTGGCAGGTCGACTGATCGGTGTATTTGCAGCACTCAGCGGGTTGCTCATGTGTATGAGCGCCCCCTCGGCGTTCGTTGTCCCCGTCGGTTCCGCGTTCCCAGCCGTTGCGCTTCTTCCACTTGGCATCCACGGCGATCACTGGTCAGTGTTAGCTCTTGGCACGCTCGCCGCATCATCTGCCCTCGTCATGATTAGTTTGGGCATCGCATTCATTACCTCAACGACACGTCACTCCGGATATGTCAGGAAGGGCCTATGACAACCTCTACTCACATGAACTCCGGACTGCATGTTTGTGGTCTGGACGTTCACCGTGGCTCACGCATCCTGAGCGACATTTCATTCGACGTTGCCCCGGCCGAGATCCTTGCTGTCGTTGGACCATCGGGGTGCGGCAAGACAACGCTCTTACATACCCTTGCGGGCATCGAAGCGGCCAGAAGTGGTTCCATCGTCGTTGACGGCTCGGACATCACCACTCTTCCCGCAGGAAAACGCCCAACCGGCCTACTTTTTCAGACGCCCTCGTTGTTCAATCATATGAACGTCCACGAAAACATTGCTTTCGCGCTGGATAGTACGAATGTTCCCCCTGCTCAACGCGAGTCTTTGATCGATTCGATCATGGTTCGCATGGGTATCGTCGGCCTAGCATCACGCTACCCCTACCAGCTGTCGGGCGGTCAGGCTCAACGCGTCGCTCTGGCACGGACACTTGTGCGACGACCCTCCGTCCTGCTGTTGGATGAGCCCCTCGCGCACGTGGGCGCATCCGTTGCGTCAACGATCCGAGCTTCCCTGATTCGCGAGGTTCGACGCTTGGGCAGTGCAGTTCTCTACGTGACGCACGATGTGACCGAAGCGTGTCTGGTCGCCGATCGAATCATGCTGTTGGATTCGGGGCGGTGCCTGCAGATCGACACCGCGCGGATGCTGTATGCGCAACCGAGTTCCATCGAAGTTGCGCACCTGATGGGCATCCCCAACATCGTGTCGGGCACGGTCGAAAGTGTTGATGAGGCTCCCGATTCATCGCTTCTTCTGGCAACGGTGACGTGTGGGACTGTGGCCTATTCGATTCCTGCTCCCCACGACACGAAGCCGGGAGACGTTCAGATCAGCATTCCGCCCGAGAATATTCATTTGACTCCCAGTGCCCCGTATTCGGTGATCGGGCGTCACGGGCAAATCATTTCCGCTTCGTTCGTCAGATCCCATATGTCCTATGACGTAGAAACCGAGATCGGGACGTTGGTTGTCCGCACGCCCGACACATCAATTCCCTTTGAAGTCGGTGCACTGGTTGAGTTTGATGTGACGTCGGGGTGGGTGCTTCCGAGCTCAGATGCGGACAACGAAGTCGCGTAAAGAAATGGGGCGCTGGGGTTTCATCCCACCAGCGCCCCTTCCCTAGGCTTGGCTTGATGCGCCTGGTCAGGCAAGCAGTTCAGCTGCCACCAGTTCGGCGACCTGGATCGCGTTGAGGGCAGCGCCCTTACGCAGGTTGTCGCCGGCGACGACCAGAACCAGACCGCAGTTGTCATCGACAGCCTGATCCTGGCGGATACGACCGACCAGAACCTCGTCGCGCCCCGCAGCTTCAAGCGGAGTCGGAACGTTGACGATGCGTACACCATCAGCGGTTGCCAGAACGGAACGCGCCTCGTCGGGGGTGATAGCGCCGGAGAATTCGGCGTGGATCGAAAGCGTGTGGCCGGTGAAAACGGGGACGCGGACGCAGGTGCCCGACACCTTGAGGTCCGGGATGTGTAGGATTCGGCGGGACTCGTTGCGGAGTTTCTGCTCTTCATCGGTCTCTTCCGATCCATCGTCAACGATCGAACCGGCCAGAGCCACAACGTCGAATGCGATCGGGGCGACGTAGACCTGCGGATCGGGCAGAGTGACCGCGTGGCCATCCAGTGCAAGACCGGCAAGATTCTGAGTGACGCCGGCTTCACTCTGGCGCACGAGTTCTTCGACGCCCTTCACGCCGGAACCGGAGACTGCCTGGTAGGACGAGACGAACAGGCGCTTCAGGCCACCCGCCTTGTCAACCAACGGGCGCAGGACCGGCATAGCTGCCATAGTCGTGCAGTTCGGGTTCGCGATGATGCCCTTGGGACGGTTCGCGATGTCTTCGGGGTTGACCTCAGACACGACCAGTGGCACGTCCGAGTCCTTGCGCCATGCGGAAGAGTTGTCGACAACAACCGCGCCGGCAGCAACGAACTTCGGCGCGTACTCAAGCGAGGCCGAGGCACCCGCAGAGAAAACAGCAATATCGATACCGTCGTAGTTCGCGGTGGCGACGTCTTCGACCGTAATCTCTTCACCCTTGAAAGTCAGGGTCGTGCCCGCCGAGCGAGCAGAAGAGAAGAAGCGAATCGACTTCACGGGGAAGTCGCGCTCTTCGAGCAGAGTGCGCATGACTCGGCCAACCTGTCCGGTTGCTCCGACGACTGCGACGTTCAGTCCGGTCATTGTTTTCTCCTTTGGTGTGGGCGCCCATACGGTGGGGCGACCGAGGGATCCGGCGTGGTTTTCACGCGGAAGTCTGCGATTTTAAATTGACGAGGCCGCCTAGCGTTTCTCCCCTATCCCTATAAGGGGGCGGAGCAACAGGCGCTACGCCTTTCAACGCCCGGTGCCACCGTAGACGACTGCCTCAGATTCGGTGGCGTCAAGGCCGAATGCCGTGTGGACGGCCTGGACTGCGCGGTCAAGATCGTCGAGGCGGGTAACAACGGAGATACGAATTTCGGAAGTCGAAATCATCTCGATGTTGATGCCGGCATCAGACAGGGCCTCGAACAGCTTGGCGGACACGCCCGGGTTGGTGCGCATGCCCGCGCCGACCAGCGAGAGCTTGCCGATGTTCGGGTTGTAACGCAACTGGTCGAAGCCGATTTCGTCGCGCGCAGCTTCAAGAGCGTTGAGCGTGCGCTGCGCATCGCCTTCGGGAAGCGTGAAGGTCACGTTCGCGCGGGTCGAGTCAGAGACTGGAACGTTCTGAACGATCATGTCGATATTTGCGCCGACCTCGGCGCAAATGGAGAAGACGCGCGCTGCCATACCGGGGGTGTTCGGCAGGTTGGTGACGGTGATCTTGTCCTGGGAGCGGTCGTGGGCGATACCGGAGATGATTGGCTGTTCCATGGGGTCCTCCTGCGGATCGACAAGTGCGGCTGAGGGAACGAGTCCCTTAAGTTCTGGGTTTGCTGGACCGTCGAAGATCCAGGTGCCGTTCTTTTCTGAGAACGATGAGCGGACGTGGAGCGGCACCTTGTAGCGACGCGCGAATTCGACGGCGCGCAGGTGCAGAATCTTTGCTCCGTGCGCAGCGAGTTCGAGGGTTTCTTCCTGGGTGACGCGACGCAGACGGTGCGCCTTGGGGACAATACGAGGATCTGCAGAGAACAGGCCGTCGACGTCGGTGTAAATTTCGCAGACATCAGCGTGCAGGGCTGCCGCGAGCGCGACTGCGGTCGTATCCGATCCGCCACGGCCCAGCGTGGTGACGTCGTCATCTTCGGAGATTCCTTGGAACCCTGCGACGATGGCAACGTGGCCGTCTTTGACGGTGCGGGCAATGCGTTCGGTTACCAGACCGACGATCTGGGCACGCCCATAGTGTGAAGTCGTTTTAATGCCGGCCTGAGCGCCGGTGAACGCCTGGGCTTGAACGCCGAGTTCGTTGACTGCCATGGACAGCAGGGACATGGAGATGCGCTCGCCGGCGGACAGCAGAATGTCCATCTCGCGTTCGGGAGCGTGCTGGGTGATTTGCGCGGCTGTGTCGAGCAGGTCGTCGGTAGTGTCGCCCATTGCGGATACGACGACAACGACTTGGTGTCCTGCCTGGTGAGTTTCGACGACTCGGCGGGCGACTCGTTTCATCGCTTCAACATCTGCGACGGATGAGCCACCGTACTTCTGCACGATGAGTGCCACGATTCCCCATTTCTTCTTTTACTACGCACCTTCGTGCGTCCTTTCATCCTAGAGATGCGCCCTATCTAGCTCGAGTGCGACCGCCATACGGGCAAAGGAAACACAATAGGCGGACAAACGAAACATCAATCAGGGCTCTTCTAGGTCACTTGTGCAGGCTCAGGGTTGACAATCGCTTGAGTCCAAGTCAGCTTTTATGCTGGTCACAGCACGTGACCCGTTGAGCAAGGAGGCTCGCATGGCTGACCCGATCACAATCTATGGAACTCCTGTTGTTCAAGGTGTTGCCTACGCCCCGGCACTCTGGGTGCGCAGGCCTGAACTTCCGCCTGAGTCGGCTCCTGCTTTGCCGGAGGATGTCCGCGAAGCCGAAGTAAGTCGCTTCCTTGATTGTGCAAATGCCGTGGCTGACTCGCTCATGAATCGTGCTTCGAAAACCACCGGACAAGCGGCTGACGTTCTGATCGTGACCTCGTCGCTGGCCACTGACCGCGCGTGGACGAAGGACGTGTCGAAGCGCATCCGCGACGGCATCCCCGCGATTCAGGCGGTGATGAAGGCGACCGAGCGGTTCGTCGTCATGTTCGAGACTGCCGGCGGTGTGATGGCGGAGCGCACGACCGACTTGCGCGACGTTCGTGACCGCGTGATCGCGCACCTTCAGGGCGTGCCTGAACCGGGCATCCCGGACTGCGATTGCCCGTTTGTCCTGTTGGCGGATGATCTGTCGCCCGCCGACACCGCAAGCTTGGACACGAATGTGTGCGTCGCGATCGTGACTCAGTTAGGTGGTCCGACCTCGCACACGTCGATCATTTCGCGTCAGCTGGCGATTCCGTGCATCGTGGCAGCACGCCAGGTGGACCAGATCGCGTCGGAGGTGCCCGTCTTGGTCGACGGTGGGACGGGTGCGATCACAACCGGAATCGACGAGGCCGTGGCACTCGAAAAGGTCCGGGCTGATGCAGCGCGACTGGAACTGATTCGTTCATGGACGGGTCCCGCGCAGACCTCGGATGGGGTGCATGTCCAACTGTTGGCGAACGTTCAGGACGGGCCCAGCGCTACTTCGGCTCACGAGTCCGGCTTCGCTGAGGGCGTCGGTTTGATGCGCACCGAGCTGGCATTCCTTGACCACCCGACTGAGCCCAGCGTCGAAGAGCAAGCGCGCTCCTATTCTCAGGCACTGCTGGCATGGAGCGGCTCGAAGGTTGTGATTCGCACTCTGGATGCAGGATCTGACAAGCCCGTTGCCTACGCGACGCTACGTGATGAGCCGAACCCCGCGCTGGGTGTTCGCGGTATCCGGATTAACGGCATTCACCCGAATGTTCTGGCTAATCAGCTGGACGCGATTGCCGTCGCAGCCATGACTGCCCCCGACACCGACGTGTGGGTGATGGCACCGATGATCGCTACTGCCGCTGAAGCACGCTGGTTTGCCGGGTTGATTAACGAACGCAACGACGTTTTTGGCGTGTCTTTGAAGGCTGGCGTGATGGTCGAGGTTCCCGCGACCGCGATCCTGATCGACCAGATCATGGAGTACGTGGACTTTGTTTCTATCGGTACGAATGACCTGACCCAGTACACGATGGCCGCTGACCGTCTGTCAGCAAACCTGGCGGAGTACTCCGATCCGTGGCAGCCCGCACCGCTTGCGCTGATCCGTAAGGTCGTCAAAGCTGGCCTGCGGTTGGGCAAGCCCGTTGGCGTGTGCGGTGAAGCAGCCGCCGATCCGCTTCTTGCGTGCGTGCTTGTGGGCATGGGTGTGACATCGTTGTCGATGGCATCAAGTGCGATTTCCGGTGTGGGCGCCCAGCTTGGTCAGGTTTCTCTTGAGCAGTGTCGCGCAGCCGCCGATGCGCTTGTCGGCGCCTTCGATGGTGGCGATGGGCGCTATCGCGCGCGCCAAGCTCTTGGACTTGAGTGAGTTCTTTCATTGAGCACCGTTTTTGCCTGATTTTTAGCCGTTTTTGTTTCGACTAAGAATCAGCATGCTGAAAACAGAGTAGCCCGTTTCATATTCTGAGATATTTTCGACCGCTCTATGTTCACCCACTGAACACCCACTCCCTGAAAACCACTTCACTCGTTAGCGTCATGGAAGAAGGTCAGCCCGGCTGCCCCTCCAACCGTAAACGTCAACACGTGGAGTTCACCATGAAACGCACCGCGCAGATCAGTGCCGTCACTGGCGCAGCGCTCGCCCTTGTCCTTGCTGGATGCTCCGGCTCAGCATCGACCAAATCCGAATCGGGAGCAGCCGGCGCGTCTGAGGAATACTCAATCGGCATCAGCCAGATCACCACTCACACCTCGCTCGATGCGGCACGTGAAGGCTTTAAGCAGGCGTTTACCGACGCTGGCTTGAACGTGAAGTTCGACGAACAGAACGCCCAGGGTGATCAGGCAACCGCAACTTCGATCGCAGCGAAGTTCGCAGAAGCAGATCACGACCTGATCCTGGCTATCGCAACTCCTTCAGCTCAGGCAATTGCGCAATCCATCGTTGACACTCCCGTCCTGTTCACATCCGTCACCGACCCGGTTTCTGCTCAGCTCGTAGACTCGCTCGACGCCCCTGGCTCGAACCTAACGGGCACCACCGACATGAACCCGGTCGAAGAGCAGATCAAGCTGGTCAAGCAGTTCACACCCGGGGCGAAGAGCATCGGCATCATCTACTCGTCCGGTGAAGTGAACTCCGAAGTCCAGGTGAAGCTTGCCAAGACGATAGCCGAATCCGAAGGCCTTTCCGTGAAGGAAACGACCATCACGAACTCCGCCGAAGTTCAGCAGGCAGCCCAGGATCTGGCAGGCACGGTCGACGCTATCTACGTCCCGACCGATAACACCGTCGTCTCTGCATTCGCTTCTGTCGTCCAGGCAGCTGAAGATGCAAAAATTCCGTTGATCGCAGGCGAAGCTGATTCCGTTGCTAAGGGTGCGCTTGCCACATACGGCATCGACTACAACGCACTCGGCTACCAGACCGGCCAGATGGCAATCAAGATCCTCACCGAAGGCGCCGAGCCTGCCACCATGCCTGTCGAATCCCAGACCGAATACAAACTGACCGTCAATAAGACGACACTTGAAGCAATCGGTTTGACTCTTCCGGATGCTCTCAAGGACACCGCCGTCCTGGTCGGAGAATAACTCAACGCGCTGACGCGCAACCCACGCGCAGGTGCTCAGTGAACAACCAATGTTCCTGAGCACCTGCGCGTGAAAACAAACCCTGAAAAGGAAAACCAGTGCTTACAGCTCTCGACCTTGGCCTGATCTACGGCCTCATGGCACTCGGCGTGTACCTGACATTCCGAGTACTCGATATCGCTGACCTCACCGTCGACTCATCCTTTACAACGGGCGCAGCGGTTGCAGCAATCATGATCACCGCCGGCCAGAACCCGTGGCTTGCCTCGATCGCCGGCTTCTTTGCCGGTTGTATTGCGGGCTCAATTACCGGTTTCCTTCACGTCAAAGCAGGCATCCACCCCCTGCTTGCCGGAATTTTGACGCAGATCGGCCTGTACTCGATCAATCTGCGTATTCTCGGCAAAGCAAATGTTCCGCTTCTTCGTGGTGTAGAAACTGTCCTCACTCCCCTGCGCGAGGCGGGCCTGAACGGCTCGTGGGCATCCGTCGTTATCTTCGCCGTCTTGATCGGCGTCGTCACCACCGCCTTCAACTGGTTCTTGTCCACCCAGATCGGTCTTGGCATGCGCTCAACCGGTGACAACGAAGGTATGGCTCGCGCCCAGGGTGTTCCCACAGGAACGATGAAGATTATCGGCCTTGCCCTTTCAAATGGCCTCGTTGCCGCCTCTGGCGCTCTTGTCGCTCAGTACCAGGGCTACGCCGACATTTCGATGGGCATCGGTTTGATTGTTGCCGGCCTGGCATCGGTCATTATCGGTACCGCACTGATCGGGTCGCGTGGCATGTGGATGACCTCGCTGTTCGTCGTGATCGGCTCGATCGTCTACCGTGTCATCATCCAGCTTGCCCTCGGCATCGAGTTCCTTGAAGCGAATGACATGAAGCTGATCAGCGCAATCATCGTGTTCCTCGCCCTGATGATTCCTCGCGTCGGTTTCTTCTCGAAGATCCGCGAACGCCGTCGCGCCCACACACTGGTTCCCGAACCTGACATTACGCACACGCCTGAAGAGCGCGACAACGAAAAGGTGGTGCTCTGATGCTTGATATCGAAGCCGTCACTAAGACATTCTTCCGCGGTACCGTCAACGAGCGCGTGGCGCTTCGCGATATTTCACTCCACCTTGACGAGGGTGACTTCGTCACGATCATCGGCTCAAACGGCGCCGGCAAGTCAACACTGCTGAATGTTATTTCTGGCCGTTACCAGGCTGACGTGGGACGCGTGACGATCGATGATACGGACGTCACGAAGCTTCCGGATTACGCGGTTGCGCGCTACGTTTCGCGTGTCTTCCAGGATCCGATGGCTGGCACCGCGCCCCACCTTTCGATCGAAGAGAATCTTGCGCTCGCATGGTCACGAGGCAACCGCCGAACCCTGGGGCCTGCTCTGACAGCGAAGAAGCGCGCCATATTCCGAGACATTCTGGCACCTCTCGAACAGGGCCTCGAGAATCGTCTGACTGCCAAGGTTGGTCTGCTGTCCGGTGGCCAACGTCAGGCTCTGTCGCTGACGATGGCGACCTTCTCTAACCCGCGCGTCCTGCTTCTTGATGAACACACCGCCGCTCTTGACCCGAAGCGTGCTGCTCTGATTACCGAGCTGACCCGAGATGCTGTCGCGTCGAAGAATCTGACGACGCTGATGGTCACGCACAACATGGAGCAGGCACTCTCCATGGGCAACCGCCTGATCATGATGCACGAAGGTCGCATCATGTTCGAGTTGGCGGGTGAAGAAAAGAAGAATGCAACTGTCGATTCCCTTCTTGCGGAGTTCGATAAGCTGCGAGGCAAAGATGGAGAGGGACTCTCTGACCGCACTCTCTTGGCCTAGCACCCGGTGACGCACTGAAGCGTTACCAACAGTGTTGGGGGAGCACGTCAATGATGTACTCCCCCAACACTGCTTTTCACGGTTAAACCACTAGGCGACAACGGCAGACGGCAAGCGAAGACTCTTCATCCACGCCAAGGATGCGAGCGAGCGTGCCATCAGAGCGAACACATGACGATTCAGATGCTGGACTCATGCCCAGATTGTTTCGCTAGCTCACTATCTGTCCCGCTCGCCTGCTGTGGGTTCCCTGTGATCATTCACTGCACACATGGTCTAGGTCGTGACATTTCCTTGTGTCCGTAGTAAGTATTCAGTACCTTAGTGGCGTAAACGTTCTCACAATGAAACGAGTTCATACGATGACAACGCCGACTCCGCAGTTCAACGGCCAATCAGACCCGCAGTACACCAACCAAGAGCAAGCTTACGCCCAGCAGGGACAGCCTTACGGCCAGCCTACATTCGCACCCTCCGGCCCGGCGGGCTACCAGCAGAAGTCGAAGATTATCGCCGGTATCCTGGGCATCTTCCTTGGAGGTTTTGGCATCCACAACTTTTACCTTGGTCGCACCACCCGCGCTGTCATTCAGCTGGTTCTGACGATCTTCACCTTCGGTGTTGCTTCGCTGTGGGGCTTCATTGAAGGCATCCTCATTCTGGTGTCCGCTCCGGGTAGCGAGTGGCACCGCGACGGCAACGGCATTGAGCTCACCGACTAAGTTTCTTCGTCTGTGTCGGACTTGCAGTCCGAACACACCGCACCGCTCTGGGATGGCACTGTCAACCCAGGGCGGTTCGTCCTTCAAGGGCCCGACCCAGAGTCTTCGAGTCGGCGTATTCAAGGTCGCCACCCATTGGCAAGCCCATGGCAAGACGCGATGTTGAAACGCCGATGCTCTTCAACATTCTGACGATGAACGCAGCGGTTGCGTCGCCTTCGACATTCGGGTTGGTCGCGATAATGACCTCGGTAATCTGATCGTCTTCAAGACGCGACAACAGTTGACGGATGCGGAGTTGCTCGGGGCCGATGCCACGGATCGGGTCGATGACCCCGCCGAGCACGTGGTAGCGTCCGCGGAATACCCGTGACGCTTCGATCGCTTGGATGTCTTTCGGTTCTTCGACGACGCAGATCATTGTGGGGTCACGCCGGACGTCTCTGCAGATAGAACAGGTTTCTTCTTCTGTCAGGTTCGCGCACACCGAGCAGTGGTGAACCTTTTTCCGCACCGCCTGAATAGCATCGACGAGTCGAGCAACGTCATCTGGTTCCGCATCCAATATGTGCATGGCCATGCGTTGTGCAGACTTCGGTCCGATTCCGGGAAGCTGACCGAACTCATCAATCAAATCTTGAAGAGCACCTTCGTACATGGTCAACGTTCACTTCCGTTCGGGATTGTTTCAATGATCTTGCCACCGAGGACGTCGAGGACAACGGGGAGGCCAACCATGGTTGTGGTTTCAATATCTTCGTCATCCATTGAGGGCAGGTCTTCACCCATGTCGAGCGGAGTGGAATCCTGATCGTCATCGATAGGCCCATCATTATGGGCATCGCTACCAGCGCTGTTGTCACCGTTAGCCCAGGCATCACCTGCAGATTGAGCCGTATCATCTGAGTCTTCAAAGCTCACCGAGTTCGTCTGAGCAACGGGAGCATCCGCCCAGCCACCGGGCGTTGTCTGCTGATTATCGCTCGTATTTTGCGGGTCAAAATCGTCGTAGGTGAAGACGCTCATGGCACGGCGTACCGGCCCCCCGGTAGGCACCGGTTCTGCCTGAGCTAAAGACTCAGAATCTGCCTGCTCGTCGCCGTGGCTATCGGAGGGGCGATCATCGGATACTCCCGACGAATCCGAGTGAACCTTAAAACCCGGGCTGGAATCCGCAAGCGGCCAAGCGGGATCCGCATCCACGCACGTTGAAGCAGAGTCAGCCCCAGCTGACCAAGCGTCATCACGGCGAGGTTGCGGGCCGTTGTGCACCTGTTGTGATTCGCTCAGACCGTCCTGCGGTTCAGGTTCACACGCTTGGGCTGGCTCTTCAACGTCTTCGTGCGGAGTGCGAATAACTACTTCACCCCACGGGTCATCCGACGCTACCGGATCAGAGCCGACGTGTGGGGCTGAATCGGGGGCAACACGTGGCGCTGGATCACCCAGGGCCTGTGAACCGACGTCAGGAGCCTGGACAACGCGGTGCTCAAAAGGGGGCGGCTCCGAAACCCATCCAGCATCGGGCCGTCCATCTCGGTTCGCGTTGTTGTTGAGTGGGATGTTCGGTGTCTGACCTGAATAGGAGTGATCGGCGTGAGCCGGATCGGAATATGCATGGTGTGATGCAGGTGCCGAAGGTGCCGTTACTGCCGGCCCTCCCGATGCTTGTCCCACCTGTGCGCTGAGTTCATAGCGCAGACCAGTGACCTCGTAGATCGCGTCGGAGACGATCTGATGCCTGCCACCGCGTTCAAAGTTCGCCATGATTCCTTCGGAGGGGAACACCAGCACAAGGTTCGACCCATCGATCGCACCCAACTGCGCGTTCGTGTTGATCAGCGACCATGCGACGCGGCTCATCGAGGCCAGACGGTCAAGCACTTCATTCCATCGAGCTCGAACGATGTCCGCCTGCTTCCCGCCGTTCTGACGTGGTGTCTGGCGAGCTGGTGCTTCAGTTGACGAGGCCGCGTCCACCGAACGGGGCTCCGCCTTTGGCGCAGGCGCGGGCTCTTCAGTTTCAACAGCGGGAGCACTGTTCTGGGACTGGGCGACCGACGAGTCATCCCACGAGGATGAAGGGGTCACAGCCACATCGGGCCACGAGGACCCCTGCTGAGGCATTGGGGTAGGAGCATCGGGAACCGATTCCCCATCACGATGTGGAGACGAAGGAGCTTGGGCACGTGGTGTCAGATCCGCCGGCTGGTTCTGCTGGTTCGAATCAGGGCGCGAAGCGCGTTGGGCTGTCTGCGCCAACGCAGCGCGAGCCGCCTGGGGGCCAGAAGCTGAAGGGGCGACACCAATCGGCTTATTTCCAGCATAATCAGCACCGTGATGTTCCCTTGGAGCACCCCCACCGGGCATGCCAACCGTGCCGGGAAGTGGCATATCTGCAACGGCCTGGCCAGAAGGTGTCGGCACAAGAATGCGCCCAATAAGAAGCTCAAGCTGGAGGCGCGGTGATGTTGCACCGGTCATGGAGCGAAGTGCCTCATCGGTCAGATCAGCTGCGCGAGACAGCGGACGCGGACCCCAATTCACTGCCTGATGGCGCATACGATCGAGGCGCTCAGCAGGGATGGATGTCAGGACATCGCCTGCGCCGTCACCTGCGACCGCGATAATCAGCAGGTCACGCAGTGTTTGAAGGAAGTCTTCAACGAAGCGACGCGGATCATGACCAGAATCCACCATGCGTTCAATAACGCGGTAAGCCGCCGCACCGTCGCCACCAGCGAGGCCATCAACGATCTCGTCAAGAAGAGCAGAGTCCGTGTATCCCAGCAGCGAAACAGCGGTTTCATACGTGACAGCCGAGTCGATGGAGCCTGCCATCAACTGATCAAGAACGGAAAGAGTGTCACGCACTGAACCGCCACCGGCGCGCATGACCAGTGGCAGAACACCGGAGCCAATGTTGACGTGTTCTTCGTCCGCCAACTGCTGCAGGTAGGGTTCCAACACATCTGGCGGAACCAGACGGAACGGGTAGTGATGGGTACGAGAACGAATCGTTCCGATCACGCGCTCTGGTTCTGTCGTTGCGAAGACAAACTTCACGTGCTCTGGGGGTTCTTCCACCAGCTTCAGCAGCGCGTTAAAGCCCTGATTTGTGACCATGTGGGCTTCGTCAATGATGAAGATCTTGTAGCGATCACGCACGGGCGCGAAGGTGGCGCGCTCACGCAGGTCACGCGCATCATCAACGCCACCGTGGCTGGCCGCGTCGATTTCGACAACGTCGAGCGACCCCGAACCACCGGTGGCCAGTTCCACGCACGACGGGCAGGTTCCACACGGAGTATCAGTCGGTCCTTGCTCGCAGTTCAGACAGCGGGCCAGAATACGCGCTGACGTGGTCTTTCCACACCCGCGCGGACCCGAGAACAGGTATGCGTGAGTCACTTTGTTTGCACGCAGAGCAGCACGAAGTGGCCCCGTCACATGGTCTTGACCGATGACGGAAGCGAATGTGTCTGGACGATAACGACGATACAGAGCTGTGGTCACAGTCCAACCCTACGTGTACCCATGTAGAAATGCGTTTGCATGGCAGAAAAATGGGAAGAACCACTCCCCCATATTCACCGTCATTATCGCCTCAATAGCAAGGAAAAGTCGGTGTTCAGATCCCGTTTATTCAACGAACGTGAGAATAATCAGATTTCGGTGCTCCCCCTTCGCTTTTCCGACTCGCCACTAGCCCATAAACGCAACCGCACGACGGAGACATCGAACGCTGGAAAGACGAAATTGACTCTGGATTCCCTCACAGCTCCCTCGAACCGAGGGTTCCACGGGCATGGGAATACACAACCCAAGCAATGACCCCTCGGACGATTCACGTTCCCGACGCACTATGGAAGCTTGCCGAGATTCGAGCCAAACAGCTCTGCTCCACGCCTTCAGAGTGTGTTCGCCAGTCCCTAGCTCGCCAACTCGTCGAATCCTGGCCGCGCGTGTCACAACAATCGGGCTCGCACCACGGTAGTGGCACGAGCCCGAAAGATTATGTAGTCAGTTTATGTAGTCAGGGGCTTCACCCCATCGCGAGTATCACGCCTGTGGCTGAACGTCAGCCCATTCGCCAAGCGAGACGCGGTGACCGGTGTAGAACGGACGATCCTCGCGCACGTGCAGGCGAGCCCGGGTGTAGCGCTGAGCGTGAAGCACGCCCTCCAGGCGATCGAGCGTGTCAGCCTCGAATGCGAGAATCCACTCGTAGTCGGACATACCGAATGCGGACAGGGTCGAACCCTTGACATCCGGGTACTGGCTGAAGCCATTCTTGCCGTGCTCGGCCATGATGGCGCTACGCTCTTCGGGCTCCATCAGGTACCAGTCGTAAGAGCGGACGAACGGGTAGACGGTGATCCAGTCGCGCGGTGCGACGCCTGCGAAGCATGCGGGCACGTGGCGGGTGTTGAATTCTGCGGGAGTGTGCTGGCCCATGACGGACCAGACGGGGATCAGGTAGGCACCCAGGGGCGACGCGAGCAGACCGCGGTAGGCCTTCTGCAACGCGAGCGGATCGTCGGCGAGCCACCACACCAGCAGGTCAGCGTCGGCGCGCAGACCAGCAAGGTCGTAGGTGCCACGCAGTTCCACGCCCTCGGGGGTGATGGCTGCCAGGGTTTCCTCAACCAGGACCTTGCGTTCTACTTCATCAGTCGGTAGCGGTGCACCGGTCGCGAAGACCGAGGTCAGGCCGTAGTGGAAGCCGTTGTTGATGGCGTCGATATCGACGTCGGTGGCGTCGCGCGGATCCTTGTGCGAGTAGGTCTTTCCGGTCTGGCTCATTGGTTCTCCTTTGATGTGAGCTTTGTGTGAAGCTATTTGGTTGTTTGTTTCAGTTGGCACGAATGTTCAGCGGGCAGTTTTCTCCGATTGACGAGGCCGCCCATCGTTCTTATTCGCGTGACTTTTCTGGGCGGGTTCGGCCGGGGTGGTGTGCGTCGCGTGGGTGAGTGTGCGTGGGTAGTTCGCCGTTCTTCGCGGCGGTTGGCCCTGCAACGACTGTCTTTCCCGTGTCGAGACCTTCGATCATGCGACAGCAGTGGCTTGCGCATTCGTCCGGCCACGCGCCCAGCGGAAGGGTCGAGGGTTGTTCTGGGTTTTCTCCGCGAGCGCGGGCTGCGCGTTCAAGGATGAGGTCGGCAAGGGATGCGATGAATGCGGGGTGCGTGTCGACGGTGCGCGCGCGGTCGTAGTCGAGTTCCAGGTCGGTAGCGGTTTGCTTGGCTTCGGTGTCGAGGTCAAAGACGACTTCCATATGGTCGGAAATAAAGCCGATGGGTGCGCATGAGACGGCTTTGACGCCTTCGGCTTTGAGTTCTTCGAGCCGATCATTGATGTCGGGTTCCAGCCAAGATGCGTTCGGGTTGCCCGAACGCGAGCAGAAGGCCAAGTCGGTTTTCAGCGTTCCTACTTTGAGTCCAAGCTTTTCTTCGACTGCGGGGACGATCAGTTCCATGAGCGCGAGATGCTGACCCGCGTAGTCTGAGCCGGTCTTGTCGGAATTACCGGATCCGCCCTGCATCGGGGTGGGGATGGAGTGGGTGACGAAGACGAGGTGCAAATCGTCAATCACAGTTCCTCGATCGAGTAGCGTCTTCACTGATTCGCTGACAACATCGATCTGGGCGGTAAGAAAGCCGGGGGAATCGTGGTACGAGCGAACCTTATCGACGATCACGTCCTTGCCACCATCGGGGAGCAGGGCGAGTGCGTCCGCGACATCTTCGCGGTACTGCCGGCATCCGGAGTAGGAGGCGTAGGCAGAGGTCTGCATCATCAGGATTCTGCGGGCACCACCCTGGACAAGTTCCGCGATTGTTTCCGACATGAAGGGATGCCAGTTTCGGTTTCCGAGGCCAATAGTGATGTCCGCGCCTCGTGAGTGCAGTTCCTCGCGCAGAGCTTCTAGCAAGGCCTCGTTGCAGGCGTTGATGGGACTGACTCCCCCGAAACGTCCGTAGTGACCAGAGACTTCCAGCAGGCGCTCGTCCGGAATCCCCTTGCCTTTCGTGGCGTTACGCATGAAAGGGAGCACATCGTCGGGGCCATTCGGGCCACCGTAGGAAACCACGAGAAGCGCATCGTAGGGTGCGGTCAGATCAGACATTTTCTGCTCCAATTCCAAGGACTCGTTCAAGCGCTTCGAGGTATTCATGCGCATTTCCGTCTGCTACTGCTGCCCTGGCAGTACGGCAGGGCGCGTTCACCAAACGCGCCGCCAAGTGGTGGAGGGCTCGAGCAGTGCGCGCGGCCTCGTCCTCATCACGGTGAGAAAGAGTGGCACATTCTTCTTCGACGATCGCGTCAACTGCGTTTCTGAGGTTCACAATCGCACGGTCAACATCCGCCCCATGGGCGACGTTGACGAAGGTTGTGACAGCGTCGGCGATGATGGCTTCGGCGATGTCGATGTCTTCACGTTGGACCGCGGGCAGGCGATCAGAGACGTTGTCCAAGCCGATGCGAACCACCTGGTCTGCTTCGAAATCGTCGATTTCAATATCGGGAACCAACGCAAGATCCACAATGATCAGTGGGCTGTCGGCGCCTCGGGTGGATACGGCCGCGCGGATCTGATCTGCGGTCAAGACCGGCTGACCACTGCCTCTGCACGAAACAATGAGGTCCGCGTGGGCAAGCTCGTCATCAATGGTGTCGGGGACAATTGGGCGGGCACCGTGACCTTCACAAAACGCTTCGGCGCGCCCCGACGCTGAGTGGACTCCGATCTCGCGGACGCCATGGTCGCGCAGGGCACTGACAGTTGCACCCGCGTAGGACCCGGTTCCAAAGAGGATGGCGCGTTGGTCGCCGAGGTCGCCTCGTATTTCCTCCGCTAGGTCAAGGGCGACGTGAACAATGGAGCGTCCATGGCCAGCAAGACTTGTTTTCGCAGCTACTTTGCGTGACACCGCGGACGAGGATTGGAAGAGGCGCGAAAGAGCGGGAGTGATCGTCCCCCGTTGCGTGGCCACTTCAGCTGCGCGACGGACTTGACCGACAATTTCACGTTCGCCGATGACCATGGAGTCCAAGCCCGAGGCAACGCGAAACAGGTAGGCGACAGCGTCGCGACCAGAGCGCGATGTCACCGCGTCGAGTCGTTCACTCAGCGCCACCGGGAATTCAGCGGAGTCGACAACAATATCGACGCGGTTACAGGTCGATATCGTGACCGCGCCGTCGATCACTCCGACTTTGAGGAATTCATCGACAATCGACGGGGTGGTGCGACTAGCCTCGGCCACGGCATCAAGGCCCTGGTCGGAATGGCTGACGGATAAAATATGAATTCCCATTTCGTCGCAATCAAACCATAATTAAACCTATGATTCACAATTTATGTGAATCATTTTGGAAATTCATTTAACGACAATCTGACAGATAAAATAAATGACACTTTGACATAAAAACAAATTGTTGAATCTGCCCCCACCATGTAAGGAAAACCGTGACCCTTTCGGACAACGCGCCCTTGGCGACGAAGGCCACCACGTCACCCGTGGCCGAGTCTTCGTTCATGCAAGCAGTGTCAGGCCGTCGACCAGCCACGACCCCCGTCTGGTTTATGCGCCAGGCAGGACGTTCTTTGCCCGAGTACCGCGAGCTGCGCGCACGCTCGCAGGCATCAATGTTGGACGCGTGCCTGACTCCCGAATTGGCAAGTGAGGCGACACTACAGCCGGTTCGTCGCCACGGGGTTGACGCAGCGGTGTTCTATTCGGACATCATGGTTCCCCTGCGACTTGCGGGGGTGGATGTGGAGATAGTGGGGGGCGTTGGCCCTGTCATCGCGTCTCCGATTCGTTGCGCGGATGACGTTAATCGTCTGACAGAGCGCGGAGCGTCGCTTTCAATCGCGCCCGGAATTGAGCAGATCCGCCAAGCCGTACACATGACAGTTGCCCAGCTTGGGTCCACTCCCCTGATCGGTTTTGGTGGCGCACCTTTTACCCTCGCCTGCTACCTGGTTGCCGGCCGACCTTCTCGCGACCATTGCGAAGCTCGAGCGTTCATGTATTCGGATCCGGAGTCATGGGATCGGCTGATGACGTGGTGCGCAGATGTCACCGGAGCGTTTATCGCCGAGCAGGTATCGGCTGGCGCATCAGCCACTCAGCTGTTCGATTCGTGGGTTGGCGTGCTGGGCGAAGACGATTATCGGCGCCACGTGTCCCCCTATTCAGCGCGTGCAATCGAGGTTGCCGGTCGCGCCCTGAGTTCAACAACTGGAACGCGCGCCCCGATGATCCATTTCGGCACGGGCACACCGCAGTTGCTGACCGCGATGCATGATGCAGGTGGCGATATCATCGGCGTTGACCAGCGCATTTCTTTGGACTCAGCATCCGCGCTTTTTGACGATACTGTTCCCCTGCAGGGCAATCTGGATCCCGCCTACCTGACCGCCCCATTCGACATTCTTGAAGCAAAGGTGCGTCAGATTATTCGTCAGGGTAAGGCCGCACCGTCCCATATTTTCAACCTTGCTCACGGCGTTCCAAAGGACACAGATCCACGCGTTCTGACACGTCTGGTCGAGTTGGTGCATTCGCTATGAACGCCGGAAATCGCACGATCTCATCAACAAACGAATTGTCCCGCGATCACTGGGACACGATCGTGATCGGTGGCGGAATTGCTGGACTTGTTTCCGCCTGGGAATCCGTCAAAGCAGGCCAGACGACCCTGCTTGTTGAGTCGCGAGGCTATGTGGGCGGGCAGGTCGCGTCAATGATGGTGGGTGGTGCCCACGTCGACATCGGCGCGGAGAGTTTTGCTCTACGAGGCACCGCGATGACCTCCATGGCTGAAGAGCTGGGGCTGAAAGTCACAGCACCCAGTGGAGGGCGCTCGCATTATTTCCTGCCGCCCGTTCCTCATTCTCTCCACACCACATGGGGTCTTCACCGGTTCCCATCGGACTCAATGATGGGCATCCCTTCTGACCCAGCATCGGCAGAAGTCCGAGCAATTCTTGGGGATCAAGGGGCGATGCGCGCATGCGAAGACCTGACTTTACCTCCCCACCTCGGCGCCGAATGCGCCGACGTGGCCTCGTTTATTGAAGCCCGCATGGGGCGAGTCGCGCTTGATCGCTTGGTCCGCCCGCTGGTTGCTGGCATTCACTCGCAGGATCCTGAGAAGCTGGATGTCGACCGCGTACTACCCGGGATGCGCGCTGACCTACTCCATCACGGGAGCCTTGCGAAGGCTGTTGGCGCACGACTGGAAAAGTCGAGCGGGTCACGTGGCGACGTCAGCATCGAGGGTGGAATGCAGGTTCTGATCGACGCCCTTACAGCTGAGATTCTGGCAAAGGGTTCCGCGATTGCGACGCGTTGCGGCGCGGAAGCGATCTGTTGCGCGTCTCTCAGCGCCAGCGACTCGAGCACCGTCCAATGGCAGGTGGATATTCGCGATACGACCCCGGCTGGAGCTCCTTCCGCAGAACCTCGTCGAACGTCGGTCGGACGTCTGCTCACAGCCAGTCGCGTCATTCTGGCTTGTTCGCACGCAGCCGCTCTGCGTGTGCTCACCCCTTTGTTCCCGGAAGCCCAAGAATGCGCGTTTGCGCCGGGCTCGCCGATTGTGCGGTCTTTCCTCACTGTTCGAGCAGAGGCACTGGATAGCGCTCCGGTTGGTCCTGGATTGCTGGTTTCGCCCGATATTTCTAGCGTTGCCGAGTGCCCTGTAGGCGCGAAAGCACTTTCTCAGCTGGATGTGAAGTGGGCATGGATTGCCGACGAATTGCGCGAGGCTCATGGGGAGCACGTTCATCTTCTTCGCCTGTCTCACGGTCGACCAGGGGATGAAGATCGAACGCCATCACTGGGCGAGCTTCTGCATGACGCTAGCGTGCTGACCGGTACGGATCTTGGAGCCGAGAACGTGATCAATCACAGGGTGATTCACTGGAATGGCACTTTGGCGCAGGCGACACCCGACTTGGCTCGTCGAATCAGCGCCCTGCGTCAGAAGGCGGAATCATTGCCCGGCTTGCTGATTTGTGGGGCGTGGGTATCAGGTTCCGGAATCGCCAGCGTGGTGGCAGATGCACGTCAGCGCGTACGGGGTGAGAGGCACTCAATCCTTTCCGGCAGGTGAAAAGAATTCATTTAATCCTGAAATACGAATTACGTCATTACCTATTGCCGAATATCTGTCACCTAAATTCCGACTCCCCAGATAGTTTTTAATTCACTCTGTCATAAAATAATTGAATCCGAAGAATTACGTGAAGAGAACCGACTTTTGTCACTATCAATTATCGAATTACCCTCATCTCGTCTAATCTGCAATGGTGACCATGAACTCCCCCATCCCCGCTTCCGATACCCCCGTCCTCAAGCTGGGCACGCGAGCTTCGAAGCTTGCCCTCACCCAATCGCAGATGGTGGCGGACGCAATCAAAGAAGCTGGCACACATGCGGGCACCCCCGTCCGCGTGGAGCTTGTTCATATCACGACTCACGGCGACGTTGACCCAACTCCTCTGTCGAAGCTGGGGGGAGCCGGGGTATTTGTTGCCCGCCTGCGCGAATCTCTACTTGCTGGCGAATGCGATATTGCCGTGCATTCGTGTAAGGATCTGCCGACCGACGATATTGACGGTTTGTCCCTCGTCGCGATGCCACCGCGCGAGGATGTTCGCGATGCTCTCTGTTCGCGAGGTGGCGCGCCGTTGGCAGAGCTTCCAGAAGGCGCAAAGGTTGGCACGGGTTCTCCCAGGCGTAGTGCGCAGATTCTGGCTACCCGCCCCGACATTCAGATCGTCGATATTCGTGGCAATGTTCCGACGCGCCTCGCACGCATCAACGAAGATCTGGACGCCGTCATATTAGCAACCGCAGGGCTCAACCGTTTAGGCATGTCAGAGGCGATTGCACAGTACCTTCCGACCAATCAGATGCTTCCTGCCGCCGCCCAAGGGGCACTGGCTATTGAAGTGCGATCCGACTGGGATCCCGCGTTGATCGCTCTTGTTGCGTCGTTGGATGACCCGGCAACACACATCGGCGTAACTGCAGAGCGTTCGCTCATGAACGCATTGGGTGCCGGATGCGCTGCACCACTTGGAGCGCTTGGCACAATCGACGACGGAGTATTGACCCTGCACGGACGCGTGATCGCGACCGATGGCAGCCAGGTGCTTGAACGTGTGGCCTCGTGCCCCATTCCCCAGGTCCACGATTCCACGTCCGCGATCTCCACCGAGACGCACGAGGCCGCAATCTTACTGGGACGCGCGCTTGCGCAGACCCTGCTTGGGGCGGGGGCCGAAGAAGTCGCTGACATACACGCCACGAAGAATCAGACGAAATGAGCACTGACGCACACGTCTTCATCACGCGCCCGCATTCTAAGGAGCGCCCCGACCCGTTTGGGCAGGCGATCGAAGCCCTCTCGACTCCGAACGTTCACGTTCACGCTGAATCTTTGGAACTCACTCGCACCACAGTGAGTGACGAGGAGTGCAAGCGTTTCGCAGATGATCTCATGACGTACGCGTCAACGGGTTCGTGCGGATGGATTCTGTTTACTTCAGCGCGCACGATTCGCGTATGCGCACATCGCATCGAGAATTTTGTCGATTATATGAAGTGCGTGCACGAACGAGGCGCGCGCATCGGCGTGGTTGGCCCCGCCACAGCGAAAGCATTGAAAGCGCTCGGCATCGACGTTGATCTGCAGTCCGAAGGGTCCGGGGAGGACTTGGCGAACGCTGTTGTCGCTTTCGATCGCGAGCGCAGTGTCCAGACTCGTGAAGTACTACTTCCACAGTCGGCAATCGCCAGGGTTCAGCTTCGCCAGATACTGAGCGAGGCCAGCTATCCTGTCCGTCATTACCCGGTCTACACAACGGTCACGATCGCTCCACGGTATTCTCTCGAGCTTGCCAGAATGTGCTCGTCCACCTACGTGGCCGCAACGGTCATCACCGCTCCCTCATCAGCGCGAGCTTTGAAAGACGTTGCACCCTACTTATTCCCCCATATCCCCGTCATTGTGTTGGGACAGGCGAGCGCCACAACGATGGCAGAGATCGCTCCCGAAGCTCAGGTCATTGTCGCCGATCATCCCACTCCTGACGCGGTTGCCGACTGTATCAAGCGCATTCTTGAAACACATGCTGGTCATTCACCACAGAAAGGGATCTGACTTTCCATGACTTCTCCCGCTCCATTCTTCCGCCCCCGCCGAGTTCGACAGTCCGCTGCGATGCGTGGCCTCGTCCGTGAAACTCGAGTGAGCGCCCAGCAACTGATCGCACCCGTGTTCGTTCGCGAAGGCATCGACTCTCCCGTGCCGATCACTTCAATGCCCGGCCAGTTCCAGTTCGACATTGATTCGTTGCGTCGCTACGCAGCCGAGTGTGCCGAAGCTGGCATCGGCGGGATTGACCTGTTCGGTGTGCCCGAGGTGCGTGATCCGACCGGTTCGCAGGCGTGGGCAGAAGACGGGATTCTGAACCGTGGCATCACTGCCATTGCCGAAGAAGTGGGCGATGCACTCGTCATCTGTGCCGACACCTGCCTCGACGAATTCACTGACCATGGGCACTGCGGTGTCCTCGACGAACAGGGCCGCGTTGACAACGATCCAACCTTAGACCTGTACGTCAAGATGTCTCTGTCTCAGGCTGAAGCCGGCGCCCACATGGTGTCCCCATCGGGGATGATGGACGGCCAGGTGCGCGCAATCCGCGAAGCGCTTGACGATAATGGGCACGCAGACGTTGCCATCCTTGCCTATTCGGCAAAGTACGCGTCCGCGTTCTACGGCCCATTCCGCGAAGCCGTCGACTCGACCCTGAAAGGCGACCGTCGCACCTACCAGCAGGATCCCGCGAACAAGCGCGAAGGCGTGCGCGAGGTTCTGCTCGACATCGAGGAAGGGGCTGACATCGTCATGGTCAAGCCCGCGCTTGCCTACCTTGATGTTTTGGCTGAAGTCGCTTCACTGTCGAGCGTCCCAGTTGCCGCCTACCAGGTGTCCGGCGAATACGCCATGGTCGAAGCAGCCGCCGCAAACGGGTGGATCAACCGCGATGCCATCATCGACGAATCCATCACCGCGATCGTGCGCGCAGGCGCTGACATGGTGCTCACCTATTGGGCGCTTGAAGTTGCCAAGCGCTTTCGAAAGTAAACCCGCGCACCACCCAGCGACACCCGGCAACTGCGCAAAACAGCGCGAAACTGACCGGCCTCGTCAATTTCTATACGACGTTAGACTCATGAATATACGGAGAACCCGATGACCACCAACGAAGAACTATTCACCCGTGCTTTAGGCGTGATTCCCGGCGGAGTTGATTCTCCCGTGCGCGCGTACGGATCCGTCGGTGGCGTCCCGCCGTTCATCACATCCGCGAAGGGCGCATATGTGAAGGACGCGACTGGGCGCACATACGTGGACCTGGTGTGTTCGTGGGGACCCGCCCTGCTGGGACACTCGCACCCAGCAGTCATCGAAGCCGTTCAGAAGGCGGCAGCGAAAGGCTTGTCGTTTGGTGCACCGACCGAGGCGGAAGTTGAACTCGCCGAACTGATCCGTTCCAGGGTGAGCCCCGCCGAGCGCGTCCGTTTCGTCTCCACCGGCACTGAAGCCACCATGACCGCCATGCGTCTGGCACGCGGAGCGACCGGTCGCGACCTGATCGTGAAGTTTGCCGGCTGCTACCACGGGCATTCTGACGCCTTGCTTGCGGCCGCCGGATCGGGTGTTGCTACCGGAGGTTTGCCCGGATCCGCGGGCGTGCCGACTGCGGTCAGCGCTCAGACGATCGTGTTGCCCTACCACGATGAGGTAGCCCTCGAAGAATGCTTTGCCACCCGCGGTCAAGAAATTGCCGCCGTCATCTGCGAAGGTGCGCCGGCCAATATGGGCGTCGTTGATCCCGGATCGTTCAACCTAGCGATTCGTCGCGTCACTGAAAAGTACGGTGCGCTGATGATCTTGGACGAGGTATTGACCGGCTTCCGCGTTTCCGCCGGCGGAATGTGGGGCTTGCGTTCAGCATCCGAAGGTGGTTGGGCACCCGATCTTTTCGCGTTCGGGAAGGTTGTCGGTGGCGGTATGCCACTGGCGGCGGTCGGCGGACGCGCAGATGTGATGAACCTGCTGGCTCCGCTCGGTCCCGTCTATCAGGCAGGAACCCTGTCCGGCAATCCGCTGGCGACCGCAGCCGGTATTGCCACCCTGAAGCTTGCCGATCAGGGCGTGTACGACCATGTTGACTCAGCCGCGCAGACGGTCATCGACATCGTGTCGTCCGCCCTTGTCGCCGAGAGTGTCCCCTTCGGCATTCAGCGCGCCGGTTCGCTGTTCTCCATCGCATTTGGGGACGAGGCCGCGCAGGCTCCACTGATCAACTACGCCCAAATGCAGGCGCAGGACACGTGGCGTCACCCGGCGTTCTTCCACGCTTTCCTTGATGCTGGCGTTTCCTTGCCACCGTCGCTCTTCGAAGCGTGGTTCGTGTCAGCCTCGCATGGCGAACGGGAGTTTGAAGCAATTGCCGCGGCGGCTCCTGTAGCGGCGCGCGCAGCTGCGCGCGCCGTAAAGCCACAGTGAGGGCTCGCCTGCGCCCCCACAATCTGACGAGAATGTCAGAGCACTACCCCTGATAGGGCGTGCCCGCTACCTGGTTTCCCAGACAGCGGGCACGTCTTTCTAGGCGCTTCTTCTACGCGAGTATCTTGAGGGAGCTACGGCTTAGAAGGGCTCGTAGAAGTCACGACTCATAGATGAGCCGTAGTCCGCGGAGGCATTCCAACACAGCACACGTATGCCCTATACACCACGGTGTCCCCGCCGACTTGCTCGTCAGAGGGGACACCGTGCGCTCAATGCGTGAAAACAGCGACCAGATTGGCCTACTTCAGACGCTGGCCTTCCCTGTAGACCTCAGCAACCTCAAAGTCCTCGGTAAAGACAACGGCATTCAGGACGACACCAGGCTCGAAAGTGAGGGTCACGCCAGCGCGTCCCTCGATTCCGAGCACCGCGGCGGGCGCACCAACGCCTGCGCGAACAACCTGTTCAATGCTCAAGAATCCGCCTCGCACCAAGCGTTGCAGTTCCTCGGCGATACGAGCCGTGCCACCGGCAATCGTGTCCGTTCCTGCAAGAACAGCAACACCGTCAGTGATGTCCACGTCCAAGCCACCTAGCTGGTAATTACCGTCAGGCATACCAGCGCCCGCCATCGCGTCGGTCACGAAGACAACGCCGTGTGGGTTTTCAGGCTCAACGAAGCGGACGACGTCAGACACCAAGTCAGCGTCCACGTGGATCGTGTCAGCAACCAGTTCAACGGCGACCTCACCCGCACGAGCAGCAGCGAGCAGTTCCCGGACAGGACCGGGAGCGCGGTGCGTGATCCCAGGCATTGCGTTGAACAGGTGCGTCGCAGTCTGTGGCAGAGTCTTGAATCCGATCTGCTTCGCGTAGGCGGTCGTCTCGGCGATGACCTCGCGAGTACGAGGCCCCGACGACACCGTGTGCCCCCACGACGGGATTGCGCCGTAGTCCAACAGGAGCTTCGCAGCCTCGGTAGCACCTTCCACTTCGGGAGCGATCGTCATCGAGCGAATGTAACCCTTGCCCGCTTCAAGCCACGTGCGTAGCTCATCAAGGTCGGGGTTACGTACCGCTTCCGGATTCTGCGCACCACATTTGTGAGGCGAAATGTACGGGCCCTCCATGTGGATGCCGATCAGATCACCGGACTCGCAGGCTACGACGAGTTCGCGGATCGCCGGCAATGGGTCCACCAACGACACCGTTGACGCCAGCATTGCCGTCGTCCCCATCTGACGGTGAGCGTTGATCACCGTCATGATCTTTTCAAACGTCGGCTCATCCGGGAACGAGCATCCCCCACCACCGTGGCAGTGAATGTCAATGAAACCCGGAGTAATCCAGCCCTTCACAGACTCGTCATACGGCAGAACCTCGACAACGCGACCATCCTTCACAACCAGGCCGGAACCACGCGTGTGACCGTCAGCGTCCAGTACCTGCCCGGTTAGAGTGACGACAGAGTCCTCGTCGACCAGTCCGTTGACTGGGAGTGCACCCGCGGCGCTCATCGCAGGATCTCCCACGCGTTCGTGTACACCTCCTTGTGGGCGAGCTTTGAGGCAGCCGCTTCGTCGAGCAGAACCGTGACGCTGGGGTGCATCTGGATGATGGACGCCGGCCAGAGAGCCGAAACGCCACCCTCGATCATCGCTGCAACCGCGTCAGCTTTGCCTTCTCCGGTGACGATCATCAGCAGGTGCTTCGCATCCATGATCGTGCCCAGGCCCTGCGTCATGCAACGGGTCGGAACCTGGCTCACGTCGCCGTCGAAGAAGCGAGAGTTATCTTCGCGAGTCTGCTTGGTCAACGCATCAACGTGCGTGCGCGACACCAGCGAACCGCCCGGTTCATTGAAGCCGATATGACCATCTGAACCGATGCCGAGGATCTGCAGGGTCACGCCACCAGCAGCCTTGATTGCCTCGTCATAGTCTTTCGCTGCAGCCTCAAGATCGTCGTCGAAACCGTTGGGAACATTGAGGTTTTCTTCGGTCAGGCCGGTCTTGTCATCACCGACGAGCTCGCGGGACAGTACCTTACGGTAACCCTCCGGATGATCCTCGGCGATGCCGACATACTCGTCAAGCGCGAACGCCTTGAAATCCGTTAGAGAGAACGTCCCCGCTGCGTGAGCATCGCGAATACGAGCATAAAGAGCCAAGGGAGTAGAACCCGTAGCAACACCCAGCGTCTTCACGTCGGCGACCGACAGGACATCAATCAATTCCTTGATAGCGACGTCTGCAACTTCGTCAGCCGTCTTAAAAATACCGATCTGCATGGTGTGGGACTCCTTTGATGACCCAAGTGCGTCTTTTAACCGATGCCATCAGTTTATGATTTGGACGATTGTCGCGGAATACGTTCACCGCATGTGCGAAGCGCGGTGGAATTATGCCCATAACGTAACGCCAATCATGCCACCGGAACCGGCGACCACAACACAACCCCGCCATTCGTTGAAATGGACTAGCCCCAAAAATTGGACTGGTTTCATTCTAGGCGGTTAGCGCTTCAAGGGCGGAGACGGCGGGATTCGAACCCGCGGTACGCTTCAACACGTACACACCCTTAGCAGGGGTGCGCTTTCAGCCACTCAGCCACGTCTCCAGTACGGAAGTACCCACTGATTCTAACGGGTTTCGATGCCGTGAGGGAAATTGGCACATCGAAATCACATGACGAAAGCATGGCACTCCCCGATGGAGAGAACTCGGCTCAGTCGAGCCGAGTTCTCTCGTCCTCAGGAACGATCAACTGTTACGAACGATCAACCGTTACCGAGTCTTCATCCTTGCGACGACGAGATATCAGTGCACCAACACCCGCTAGACCAACAAGCACTGCCACTCCGAGAAGTCCCACAATCGATGCACCAGTGAGTGCAAGCGTGGATTCAGCTTTCTTCATCGGCCTCCCACTCAATGGTGTAGCCACTTCGTTTTTCCCACCGCTAGGCTTTGCCACCGCAAGTGCACGAATAGTTACCGGCTCTTGCATGGACTGCTCGAAAAGAATCTGAAGCGTCTGAGTTGCAGGGACCTTCACCGTAGGCTTCAAGATCTGGGTCGGTAGCTTCGCACTCCACGTGTCTCCATCAACCGTTCCAGCAACCGGCTGATCGTCAACTTCAAGCATTGGAGCTTTAACTGCACACGCTTGAACCTTGGACTGATCTGCAACTGCACCCAGGGTTAAGGTAGCTTGGATCTGCGGGTCATCCTTTGAATCCAGCAGAACGTAGTCGGGCTTCTTCTTGGAAACACACGCAAGGTTTGCTTCGCCAGGAGCGCCCTTGCCATCCACCTTCGGAAGGTAGAGCGGATCGGGCGAGCAGGTTCCCTCCGCATCATTATTAAGCGAAGCAGTCCAGTTCGTTGATTCGATACCTGCATGCTTAATCGTCAGATATGTAACGTAAAGATCCGCCTGGGGGTTAGCAACTTGCTCAGCATTGGCGACAAGTTCGAAAGAGGCTTCTTCACCTTCGGTGACACTCTTTTGGGTTTGCCCCGTTATCCCCTTGTACTGCCAACGATCCTTGGTTTGGTGAGTAACGGTTGCAGTGCCCGACAGTTCAGCTTTTGAGGACTCCACAGTCACCGATTGCTGGGACTTCGAATCAATGTCGCACAACGCGTTTACGGTCGGGGCAACAGGAGCCTTTGCGCTGGTTGCGACCGTGAACGAGGGGACGTTTGCCAGATCCTTACCGTCAACGTTCACCACCGGCGTGTGCGTTTCAGTCATGTCGTGATCTGCCGGAGCGGTGCGAGTGACGCTCACCGTTGCAGTCCAGACATTGTTTTCAATAGTGCCAGTGGCACGCTTCCCATCGATCGTAACGACGGGGTCAGCAGGAAAAACAGGTTTGCCCGGCTCCGGTTGGGCTTGCGAGGCAATCTGCCAGGCTCCATACCTTTCATAACCCCACTCTGACGCGGGATTATGGTATGCACTGAGCCAGTAGGCGTTGTCGGGAAGCGTGCACGTTACCTCAACAGTTGATCCTTCGGGCATCTTTTGGCTGGCAGGAGTACAGGTTGCAGGCAGATGCTTCCGGTCCTTGGTGTCGATAAGAAACTCGACGTCGTAGTTAGTGAGTCGCCCCTTTTCGTTTTCGACGACGAATGTTGCCTTCTTTTCTTCCTTCACCTGCTGAAGCGGGATCGACACGGTGTAGTCAACGCTGACGTCTGCTTTCGGTTCAACGTCGAAACGGCTGGCGGCAAGTGGCTGGACGGTAGCGTCGCCGAGAGCCATTATGGGTCCCGGCTGAGTGTCAGCGTAGCGCGCACGCATGGTTCCGAACATGCTCGAAGCCGGGCTGTATCGGTCGCCGGTCAGGTTCGCCCCGGCCGCCCATGCCGTCGGGGTGACTAGGATGCTGGTAGCAAGAACCACACATGTAGCGACTCCAGCAACACGCAGTTGAACTTTCATGTCTACTCTCATTTCTGGGACTTTTTAGGCATGGCTACATTACATTAGGCTCACCTTATTTCAAAGGTGAAGGCACGCATCTATCCGCGCACCCTGACCCAAATAAAGCCCGTCCAGCACCCCTAAGATTCGGGCATTAGCCCTCATTAGCCCCAAGATCCAGCCCGCCGTAACACACCCGCCCCTCCAGATCAGAAAGATCAACAAGGGCAGAGTTTTGGTTCCACACGTGCATGGGCATCCACCGCACGTTTTGTTTGACCCATTGGTTGAGGCGAAGTTGTCGGAAGGTGTTTTCTTCAGCTGGTTTTGAAGGGTCCTGGGTTTTGTTCCTCGGTTTTATCGAGGAGGATAAGGGCTATGGCCCAACATTATTCGCAAGAGTTCAAAGCTTGAGCAGTGTGTCTTGTCAAGGAGCGGTTAAAACAGGACCCGGCATTGTCCATGAGGGTGTCAGTGGCGTGCGTCGGGGCAGATCCCCGATCACTACTCAGCCCACACACGTACCGGATAGGCGACCAGACCTTATGGAGCGTAACTTCCGCGCTAAGCACCCCCATCAGCTCTGGGTTGCTGATATTACCTATGTCCGCACCCGGGCCGGGTTCGTTTACACAGCGTTTGTCACCGATGTATTCTCACGCATGATTGTGGGCTGGTCCACCTGATCAACCATGCGAACCGAGGCATTGCCATTGGAAGCCCTTGATCAGGCGATTAGCCAGGCCAAAGGGGAATCTCGCCTCGCTGGCCCACCACAGTGATCATGGCTCTCAGTACGTCTCCAGCGCTTATGGAAGTTTGCTTGCCGAGCATAGTATCGCCTCGTCCACTGGAACAGTTGGAGACTCTTACGATAACGCTCTAGCAGAAACAATCAACAGGCTATACAAAACCGAGCTGATCTACTCCCAGACCTGAGCAGGAGTGACGGAGGTCGAGTTCGCGACAATAAACTGGGTCCACTGATGGAACACCACTAGGCTCCACAAAGCTCTTGAGCACCACACCCCAACCAAGATCATCACAACTTATAACCAGACCCACGCCAGACAACTGGCACCCAATTTAAGAAGCAGAACAAAACCCAAGACACTTCATTTCGCGCTCAAATTGACATGAGGCACCACGTACTTTTCATGACAGAAGTAGTATTTAGAAATTACAGATAGACCCGGTAGCGTCTTCGCCACAACGACTGCACGCAAGATCTCAGGGCAGCAGTAACCACGGACATTTTCTGGGGATACTTTCAGGGTAGAAAATCTACCTTTGCGGACGGGCGGGAGCCTCAAAACCCTCCCGCTTGGCGTGGTTTTTATACCGCTTAGTTCAGATTACTTGTACTGCCGGCAATAAGGCTTTTAACTGTAAGTAGCAGATACACAAACATCCTGGTTTTACGCAATATTGCTGGTTAATACGAGAGGAAAGGAATTGGAACGGAATGAAATTCACGCTCACGATTGATCCCGCCGTAACCGAAACTATCGTGACGGTAACGGCGCGGGAGGTCGATGCTGAGGTGCAAGCGATTCAAAGGCTTGCTTCCGGTAGCCTAGATAGCTCTTCCTCCCCCGCAGTCGAGCGCCCGCTTCGCCGCCTCATCGGGACAAGTGGCAATGACGCCACGGTGTTGGAAGTGCGTGCGATCCTCGCGTTCTTTACTGAAAAGAAAGCGGTGTTTGCCCACACCAGTAAGGGTGATTGGCGGATCAAAGCCCGAATGTACGAACTCGAAGAATCTCTACCTGCAGGCGATTTCGTACGTATTTCACAATCGGAGATTGTCAATATTGCCGCGATTAAGAAACTTGATCTTTCTTTCTCGGGAACGATTAGTGTGCAGCTAAAAGATGGCTCGCGCTATTACGTCTCCCGCCGACAACTTCCAGCTTTCAAAGCCAAACTTGGAATCTAACCCCCGCAGAAAACCCCTAACTCACGCAAAGGATAAAACCCATGGAAACTAAAAGCATAATTGGTCTCACCCTGGTAGGGGCTTGCATTGGGATCACTATCGGCACCAGTATCGAACTTATTTTTTCTTCTCTTTCCTCCTCTAGCTATTACCCGGGAGCTCCAGAATTCTTAAACAGTTTTGGAAACGAAAACGTGGCAGTATTGATTGAGCGGCTTATTTACGCAGCCTACGGCATAATCAGCAGCTTCGCGGGGTTGCTTTATCGTAACGAAACCCGCCCGCTTATCCTCAATACCGCCCTGCATTTCGGGATCGTACTTATCTGTGGCATCGCAGCTGGCAGTTACCTTAAATGGTGGAGCTCTAGCTTCGATATGCTCGGCGTAATCATCACAATAGTGCTTATCTATCTACTGATTTGGCTATTCAATTGGCTAGCGGCTCGCGCCGAAGTCAAAAAGATGAACCAAAAATTGCGATAAAGCCGGGTTAAGCACCACCCCATCAACGACAACGAGGTGCACAAAAAAGTGTCGTGACATTGCAAACGCAATGTCACGACACATACCAGAGCGGAGGGCGAGGGATTCGAACCCCCGGTGCCATTGCTGACACAACGGTTTTCAAGACCGTCACCTTCGGCCACTCGGTCAGCCCTCCAGTGGGATTCAGAGTACATGAAAAACATTCAAACTCAGAACCGAACAAACACCTGGGGCCGCGGAATGCATCATGATGACACAATCCGTGGCCCCACGGTAAGCGAGAAGATCAGTCAAGCGTGGCCGGCCTCGTCAATCAGTAACGAAACCACCACCCCACTGAGATTCTCAGTGGCGGAAGTGGAACAGGTTCCACGACTTCTTATCCGACGGCGCCTCTTCCGGATGATCCAACAGTCCGCGCGACAGGGAGGACGCGTAGGGCGGCCAGAGCGGAACTCGGACGGCAAGCATCGCCTGAACAGCGTGGTACACATCCCAGCGCGACGACTTCGCCGCAACAACGGACTGGTTGTGCGCGTCGAGGCGACGAACCCAGCGTCCCGGCTGAGAAATCAGGTAGTCATTAGCGAAATCAAGGAAGGAACGGTAGCAGTGTTCGAAGTGCTCAACCTCGCCGGGAGTGACGCCGTCATCTAGGTAGGCACGACGCAGGGACGCCGCCGCGGTAATGCCCTCACAGACAACCCACTGCTGGTGCTCATCTTCCCCTGGGACGGGCTCACCCATGGCATCAACGCAGGTGGCGAAACCGGGTTCGCCGTCGCAACGACGCCAACCATCAACGCGGGCGCGTTCAAATAGTTCGAGGCCCATTTCCATCAGATAGTCGGGCACGGTGCGATCCATGGAACGTAGGCCGGCACGAATCTGCAGGGCAAGGCGCGACCACTGCAGAGCGTGGCCGGTGACGTAGCCGTGGTAGACGCGACGCCCGTCGGTCTGCCCCTGAGGTTCTCCGGTCAGCGGCCGCCATGAGTTGTCGTAGTACTCGGGCAGGCGCCAGTTGTTTGTGGACGCGGTGCGATACGCGAAGGCCGCCATCGCTTCGGCGCGTTCGAGCCAGACGGGGTCGGTGGTCGCTTCGGCGGCAGCAAGGTAGGCCTCGGCGGTGTGAAGCAGAGTGCCCATAGTGCGTACCGGCAACGCTTGCGTGAATGCTTCGTCGAATTGATCAACGACTAGGCCATTTGGTTCGATCCAGTGGCGTTCTTGGTCGTGGAGCAGGGTGGTCAGCAATTCGTGGGCAACCGGGCGGTTGGCGACCGCGGCTGCGGCAACACCAAGGATCACGTACGCGTTGTGGTACTGCGACTTGTCACGGACGCCGTCATCCCACGGGACGCCGTGTCCGTCGGCGTCAGGGTCAGACTTGATGGAGGTCCACATGCCCCCGTTGACAGGGTCAACGAAGTAGCGATTCATGCACTTGATGGCATGGTCGGCGTAGCGACGTGTGCCAGGCAGGCCCATCAGAACACCCAGCGAGAAGACGTATGCCATTCGCGCGGTGACGGCAAGGTCGATGCTTCGGGTAGGGTCAGGTTCGCCCTGATCGGTCAGATGCGCGAAGCCCGTGGGCACAATCGCCCCTTCTGCTTCGGCGATTAACGCTTGCATTTGGGCTGATAGCCACCTGTTGTGCTCAATAGAGTCGAACCACCCCACGAGGGCCTCCTGCATCATCTTCGTTGCATGGTCACGTACGCGCACCGGAGTGACCGGCGTTACATATACTAACGGTATTGGTGCCTCGTCTGCGAATTCGGTTCACGAATACTGTCACTTTTCGCTTTTCATTCATCGACGAGGCCGGCTCCACTTACCTATTCACCTACCCATTTTGTTTCGCCAGTCGAAAATGACTCCCCATTTCGGCGCGCGAGTGTCAGACTGTGACCATGCATGAAAGAGCTGGCACCATCGCCCTTCCAGAAGACCTCATTAACGTCGACGAGGTCGTTTCCGCTTACTACGACATCGAGCCCAATCCGGCCAAGGTCGAACAGCGCGTCTCATTCGGTACGTCCGGTCACCGCGGATCGAGCCTGAATGGCACCTTCAATGAAGCACACATCGTTGCAACCACCGCGGCGATCGTTGAGTACCGTGCAGCCCAGGGTTTTGATGGCCCGCTGTTTATCGGTCGCGATACCCACGCTTTAAGCGAGCCCGCCTGGCGCACCGCTCTTGAAGTTCTGGCTGCCGCCGGTGTGCGCGTGAAGATTGATGCTCGTAATTCCTACACGCCCACCCCGGCGGTTTCTGTTGCCATCCTTGGCGCCAATGGCGCGCCCAAGGCTCTGCGCACATCCGGCCCGGGCTTGGCTGATGGCATTGTTGTTACCCCGTCACACAATCCGCCGCGCGATGGTGGTTTCAAGTACAACCCGCCTCACGGCGGTCCGGCTGATACGGACGCCACCGGTTGGATCGCGAACCGCGCAAACCAGATCCTCGAAGATGGCTGGCGCAAGGTTCCGCGCATCATCGGCACCTCGTTGTTCAACGATGAGCACCTGGAGAAGTTCGACTACCTGACCTACTACGTCGACCAGCTGGATACCGTCATTGATATTGACGCGATTCGTCGCGCCAATGTTCGTATCGGTGCCGATCCGCTGGGTGGCGCATCGGTTGACTACTGGGCAGCGATTGCTGAGCGTTACGACCTGGACCTGACGGTTGTGAACCCGACCGTTGATCCGGCGTGGCCGTTGATGACGCTGGACTGGGATGGCAAGATCCGCATGGACTGCTCCTCCCCGTATGCAATGGCCTCCCTGCGCCAGGTAATGACGCCGGACGCTAATGACAAGACTCCGTATGACATTGCTACCGGTAACGATGCTGACTCGGACCGTCACGGCATCGTCACCCCCGACGGTCTGATGAACCCGAACCACTACTTGGCAGTTGCGATCGAGTACCTGTTCACGCACCGCCCGAACTGGCCGACGGATGCTGCGATCGGCAAGACGCTTGTTTCATCGTCGCTGATTGACCGCGTTGCTGAATCCATCGGCCGAAAGCTGATCGAGGTTCCGGTTGGCTTCAAGTACTTCGTCCCCGGTCTGCTTGATGCGTCGGTCGCTTTTGGTGGCGAGGAATCTGCCGGAGCTTCCTTCCTGCGCAAGGATGGCACGGTCTGGTCGACGGATAAGGATGGCATCATCCTTGCTCTGCTGGCTTCCGAAATCACGGCTGTCACCGGTAAGACACCGTCGCAGTTGCACGATGATCAGGTTGCTCGCTTCGGCGCTTCGGCCTACGCCCGTATTGATGCGGTCGCGAGCCGTGAAGAGAAGGCAAAGCTTGCAGCCCTGTCATCTGACGACGTGACTGCGACGGAGCTTGCTGGCGAGGCCATCACCGCGAAGCTGGTGCGCGCCCCGGGTAACGACGCTGCGATCGGTGGCCTGAAGGTGACAACCGAGTCCGCATGGTTCGCCGCTCGCCCGTCCGGCACCGAGGACGTCTACAAGATCTACGCCGAGTCCTTCAAGGGGGCCGAGCATCTTGCCCAGGTCCAGGAGGCCGCGAAGAAGGTTGTGTCTGATGCCCTTAGCTAAGTCTGAGTAGCAAGACATTCGTTTGACGAGGCCGTCGGGATTCACCAGAATCCTGACGGCCTCCCGTGTTGCGAAACCGATCTGTCCCTGCAGGGATACTCACCACCACATGGGCTAAGAAGGCACAGCTCAGTAGCCCCATTAAAAACGGTCTTGCCGGGACAGCTTCGCCCCCGCTACCAGCCACGCAAATCCTTACACCCATGCCTACCGACACCTACATAGAAAACGCCTGGAAACAAGCCAGCCTGAAACACCAAACCGACGGAGTTATCCCACAATGGGCAGACGCCATCGCATGAAACGAACTACGCCACTCCACCCCATACAACAACGTCTGGGACTACCCCCCCAGCAACACAATTTGTCCTATAACCCAAAACTTGCCACCGTCCCTCCCGACATCATGACCTTCAACGGCACCGCATTCCAATACAAGGCTCACCCACTGCAGGTCCACGTCAGCAAGCACATCCGCGTGTGGTTCCTCGAAGCGGCCACGACAACTTCGTCAACCACGCCATGAGTTACGCCGAAAAGGGCCAGCAAGAAACCTTCGAGGTCACCGAATAGGGGTGAGCAACCCCTCCATGAGACCAGTTCGCCACATCGATAGAATGCAAAGGTGTTCAAGTCATACGCGGAAGTCCTACGCCTCAACAGCGCATGGAAATTCTCGATCTCCGGGCTCATCCTGCGACTGCCCATGTCGATGATCGGTATATCCATCATCCTACTGATCAAGGCAACCTACGGTAACTACAGCCTTGCTGGCCTAGTATCCGCCGTGAACATCATCGCGACAGCTCTGGCCGCACCCACACTGTCCCGACTGGTCGACCAATACGGCCAAACAAAAATCATGGTGCCGTCCCTGATCATTTCTGTCGCTAGCGTGTCCGGCATGCTTGCGGTCGCACTGCTTCATGCGTATCCCGGCCTCGTCTGCCTTTTCGCAGCACTTGCCGGAGCGACCTGGGGATCCCCATCCGCGCTCGTCCGCTCACGCTGGGCAAAAACCGTACAACGCCCCCGCCAACTCACCACCGCATACGCCTACGAATCCGCGATGGACGAAGTCGTCTACACGCTCGGCCCTGTACTCTCAACAGTCCTGGGCACCGTTTTCCACCCGGCACTCGGCATCATCCTGATCGTCGTCTTTGTCCTCATCGGAGGCATCGGATTCTTTAGCCAGCGCGCAACCGAACCTGAGCCCTCGCCTCGACCTACCGGTCACCGCCGTTCATCCGTGATCCGTACACCCGCCGTCATTGTCCTCGCCCTTACCTACGTCGGCGCTGGCATGATGTTCGGAGCAAACGACGTTGCCGTCGTCGACTTCGCGGACGCACTCGGCTACCCCGCAATGTCGGGCGTCCTGCTCGCACTCTTCTCGCTGGGATCAATGTTCGCTGCGCTCGTCTACGGTTCGCGCACCTGGCAAGCCCCCATGTGGAAGCTCTACGCGATCGGCGTCTTCGCGCTCGCCATCGGGTCAAGCATGTACCTTCTGGCACACTCACTCCCCGTCATGGCCGTCATCATGCTGATCGCAGGCGTCGCATGCGCGCCCACCATGACGAACGTCAATATGATCGTCGCGCGAGTCGTCCCCTCTGAATCCCTCACCGAAGGACTCACCTGGATGTCGACCTCCCTCAACCTCGGCTTGTCCATCGGGTCAGCTCTTGCCGGCCCTGCCATCGACACGCGCGGATCGTACGGCGGATATCTGTTCATGGTGGTCGCAGCCTGGCTAATGGTGCTGCTCATGCTGGCTGGACTGAAGATCGTGCGTAACGCGACGAGTGGCGCAACCTCGACTGCCGAAGTGGCACCCGTGCCAGACGAAAGCAACACCCCCTCCGCGTCGGGCCATGCAACGCAGGAGCAGGACGCGGACGGGCAACAAATCGGGCACAATGGAAGCTGACCCTCAGGAGATACATGCTCGCCGAACCGCTTATCGATGACGAAACCCCGTCATTTCTGCTCGCACTGACCTCGTCAGTTGGCGAGGCAAGCTCCCGTATCCTCGCACGCGCATTGGAAGAGTGGGGCTTCATCCCCGGCATTGTCGGCTTCGGTGGGCACGGCTCCACGCGCAGAGCGCGCATCCTGGGGCGCGTGCTCATGGAACGCACCGCCGACCAGCGTTCGTGGCTGGCCGAGCGACGCGGGTGGCGCCAGTTCTTTGATGCCCAGGTTCCTCGTCAGCCTGTTCTGGTCACGGTTGGTTGCCAACGTCGAATTACTTTCGCTGATCGCGGTGGCTACATTGACCTGACCGTCGAGGGGCATGGTCTGACGCCGGGCTGGCATGACGCGTGGATGCAGGTTCTACACGAGGGGGATCTTCATACCCTAGGCATCGGCGAGGGCGAGAGTCTGACAACGCAAGATGCCCTCCGCCTGTCGGGGCAGACGGGACACGGGTCGCAGAGGATCCGCGCGGGGAAGCCCGTTTGCGTTTCCCTACGCATCGCTGGTGATAACGAAAAGTACGGCGTCGTGTCTGACATTGATGACACGGTGATGGTGACGATGCTCCCGCGTTTGGTCACTGCCGCGAAGCATTCCTTCGTTGACCGTGTGTCGTCGCGAGAGGCTGTTCCTGGGATGGCGGGCTTCCTGACGTGTTTAGCGGACATGGCGCACCGCCAAGCTTCGGCTAACTCGCAAGCTTCGGCTCACTCGCAAGCCCCCCACCCCCAAACCAAGGACAAGCACACTCCCGTAATTTCGACTGAATCGACAATCCCCCAGACTTGCGTCGACTCCCAGCACGAGGCGTTGCACGCTCCTCTTATCTACCTGTCGACGGGTGCGTGGAATGTTGTGCCCGCACTTCGCGACTTTCTGGATCGCCTGAATTATCCGCGTGGCGGGTTCTTGATGACGGATTTTGGGCCGTCGAATACGGGTTGGTTCCGCTCGGGTTTTGAGCATAAGCGTCGCGAGTTGCGAAGGCTTGCTCGGATGTTCCCGTCGATGAAGTGGTATTTGGTTGGCGATGATGGGCAGCGCGATCCGGAGATTTACGCTGAGTTCGCGCGTGAGCACCCTGAGAATGTTGCGGGGATTGCGATCCGCTCATTGTCGGAGATTGAGCAGTTCATGTCGCACGGTACTTTCGAATGCCTGTATCCGGATGCGTTACGCACAGTGCCGAGTTCGATTCCGGTGTGGTTCGGCTCAGACGGGGACGCGTTGGGGGAACATTTCCGTTCCGTGTTCTAGGGTGCTGGGATACGAGGCCGCGCCTACATCTTCAGCTTGAATACCTACTCTGGGCGCGATAGGAAACTGGATATTACCCGGATAAATGCGTGGATAGCACGCGTTTTAGCGCAAGAACAGGTATGCCTAGGCGCTAGGAATACCAGGTCGAACCGACCTAGCAGTCAGGAAGCAGATTCTTCCGTCGCAGCTTCTTCAGGCGCGCCGGACTCAGGGGTTTCGCCCGATTGCCCGGACTGACCCGACTGTGCGCCGAGCTGCCCACCGTTTGCGATCAGCTCAAGGTCATCGTCAGACAGGGGCAGGCACTGGGCAGGAGCTGTAAGAGCATCGGTGGACTTGAGGATTTGCTGGATTTCATCAGCGCTCAATGCGCCGTCATAGAACGTGCCCAGCAGAACGGTGACAGATTTGTCGGTTGCGTCGGTCAGGACGACCTTCGAGTTCGGGAAGAATCGCGCGACCGTGTATGCGTCAACAACGCCAGCGATGCCGGTATCAATTTCAACAGTTCCAGCGTATTCGGTGGAGTAGTTACCCGGTTCAGCGGGGGCGAAGCCTGCTGCGGTCAACATTTCTGTTGCGTCAGAGGCGATGCCTTGACGCGACGTGGTGTTCAGAACTTGAACTTTCACCGATGCGGGGTCAACCGGGAGTGCTTTTTCCGGTGGGCACGGTACTTTACCGCTGGTGGCGAACTTTTCTGCTTTCGAGAAGGAGTTGCCAAAGGGAGCTGAAACAATTCCCGTCAGAATCAGCGCACTGAGCAATGCAAGAACGAGCATGATGACGATCGTCACAGCGAACGTCATGTTTTGGCGACGCTGGCGTTCTTGAAGGAAGCGCTGACGAGGGCTAAGTGCGGGATGCGGTTGACTCACGTCTTTAACCTACTCGAAAAGTGGCCGATTCGGCAGGTTCGCAACACAACTATGGTCTGTCGTACGTTCGCTTTTGAAAGTCGAAGTGCATTTTTGCCCAGAAAGAGTAGCGTGTTAGGGAAAGCTAACTGTGTGAAAGGACCACGATGGGTTTCCTCTCTGATGACCTGCTTGCTCGTATTCACGAGCGCGCTACCGTTCACGATCAAGAGAACACGTTCCCGACAGACGATCTGGCTGACCTGCGCGAAGCTGGTTACCTGGCCGCTTTTGTTCCGAAGGAATACGGTGGCGCTGGCCTGAGCCTCGTTGAAATTGCAGCGGAGCAAACGCGACTTGCGAAGGCAGCTCCGGGCACGGCGCTTGGCATCAATATGCACCAGATCATCGTGGGCCTCGGCCGTCACCTAGTGCGCAACGGAAACGATCGCGGCGAACTGATCCTGCGCGACGCGGTTGCCGGTGAGCTTTTCGGGTTCGGCATTTCCGAGCCGGGCAACGACTTGGTTCTTTTCGGTTCGATCACGAAGGCGACGCCGGATGGCGAGGGTGGCTACTCGTTCGAGGGCACGAAGGTCTTCACGTCTCTTGCTCCCGTGTGGACGCGCCTGCTGACCTTCGGTCGCGATGATTCGGGCGAGGACGGCCCGCACTCGGTGTTCGGCATCATGCACCGCGAAGATGGCGGTTTCACGATCAAGGATGATTGGGACACGCTCGGCATGCGCGCGACCCAGTCGAATACGACGATCCTCGAGGGCGCTCACGTGCCCGCCGATCGTATTCTGACTCGTTGCGAGCCCGGCCCTTCAAAGGATCCGGTTGTTTTCGGCATCTTCTCGAACTTCGAAATTCTGCTGGGCGCCACCTACCAGGGCGTGGGCGAACGTGCGGTTGAGGTCGCTGCCGAGCACGTGAAGACTCGCAAGTCGGTGAAGAACCAGACGGTGTACTCGAACGATCCGGATATTCGTTGGCGTATCGCCGAGGCCGCGCTGGCAATGAACGCGGTTGGCCCGCAGATCCGCGAGCTTGCTCGCGACATTGATGCCGGTGTTGACCGTGGTCCGATCTGGATGCCACAGTTGTCGGCGGCAAAGAATGCTTCCGCCGAGGCCACTCTTCGTGCAGTTGAGCAGGCAATTCGCGCGTGCGGTGGCTCATCCTACTACAACCGTCACGAGCTGTCTCGTCTCTACCGCGATGCTCTCGCTGGTCTCTTCCAGCCATCGGATCAAGAATCGTTGCACGGCGCGTGGGCGAACGTGGTCCTTGGCCCGATCGAAAAGTAAGGCTCACCCCGACGCAAGCGGGAAGGCTACGGGATCACCCAGTCGGCGCAGATAGTCCAGTTCGTAGTTTTCCCCAATTGACGAGGCCGGCGTCCCTCACACCACGACAGTGTGTGAGGGGCGCCGGTGCGTTTCAGGGGCGCGAGCCTATGAGGCGCTCGCATGTTCCCTTACTCGCATGTTCCCTAGTTGTGGCGTTCAGACGTGGAGCTCACTGGTTCCAGATGAACTGGGACGGCAGGATTTCACCCTTGGTATCGAACATCCAGCCTTCGCGAGCAACAGCGAAGGAATTGCCGGAAATCGTGTTCCAACAGGAGATACCGTCTTGAGTTGAGATGCAGGCGACATTTCCGTTCTTCACGTACGAGCCGTACGCGAGGGAGCTGATGTATTTGCCGTTCATCGGCGGGGCAATGTTGGCGCAGGAATAATTCGTGTTCTTGGAGTCGACGGTGAAGAGTGCGCCTCGGTTGTCACCACACACCTCATACCCGGCCGCGCCAGTCCAGTGGGTTTCATTGATCTGGCAGGAAACCATGTCTCCGCCAAGAGTGCAGATGATATTACCGGACGGAGCTGAGAACGTATCAGCAACCATGGCGCTTGACGGCGCCGGATACTTTTCTTTTACCTCTGGCTTCGCCGACTGCGGTTGCGCGGGAGTTTGCGCCTGCGTATGTGTCTGAGCCGACTGCGTCATTGAATCAGCGGACGTGTCGCTCGACGAACCTGAATCAAACCAACCGGCGAATGCTCCAACAGCGCCAATAGCAAGAACGATCGCGATCACCGCTAGGACGGCCAGAATGATCACCAGTGTTTTGTTCGTGGAGTTCTTTGCAGGCTGCATCGACACGCCCTGAACGGGGTATTGTCCCTGGTAGTTCATGGGCTGTTGGTATCCCTGTTGCGGGATTGTACCTGCGGGCATGTAGCCAACGGGCATCTGCCCCTGGCTGGGCATGGTGACTTGGTCAACCGTGGTTTCTGGCTCTTCTTCGACCTGAGTAGACTCAAGGGTAACGTCCTGCGCCGGCTCTTGTACCTGAGTGTCCGGCTGTTCAATCGCATCAACGAACGTTGGGGTTGAGGCATCGGCCGACTGAGCCGTAGGTGCGCTAGCTGGCACAGCCCCCGCATCGAATGCACGACGCTGTGCGACTGCAGCGACAACCTCTGGATTGCCAAGTGACTCCATCCAGTCAAGCAGGCCAGCGTAGGCATTCGGGTGGGCTGCGATTGCCGTATGCAAGTCTGGACGCACCGCAGCAATCAGACGAAGATCATCTGCACTGGTGTTGGGGTCCGCGACAGCGAGTACCGCATCGGGAGCATTTTCAGACGTAGCCATGGCATTCCTTCATATCTTTGGCACACGAGTTGTCTTGCGACCATTGAGCTTGTGCTATTCACTCTAGCGTTCACCATGGGCAAATCGCGGTGTTCGCGCGCGTGAAACGATCTGCATTCACCTCATGCCCGCTCTATGAAGGTACGTCACCGACAGCTAGGGCATTCAAGCAAGCCGGCGCGTGAAGGTTTCAAAGCCGAGCGCCTCGCACGCATCTGCGAGCGCCAGTACTTGCTCATCCCATCCCGCTTGTTCGGCGATGAAGGCATCGGGGGTTCCTTGGGCGCGAGCCTGCTGGAGCGCGAACGAGGCTACCCCACGCTCTTTGAGCGCGAGAGCGACATCCAGTCCATCCCCCGGCCCTCCGGGGTAGACGGTCAGTCGGACCTCGTAATCAATTCCGGCAACGACAGGCGTAATGTGCGCGCGGGTCCCGGCCTCGTCCCCCATGACTCGGCTGGCGTGCGCCCCGCGGTGCGCTTCATCGGCGTAGTCGAGCAGGATGTCGAGGGCTTCCCACGCTTTTTCTCCGCTGCCGGGGCGGGCGACGACGGATGGGTAGTTCTCAGGGAGTGCCTTGATGTCCAGGCCGACCCAGTCGACGAGCCCTTCTTCGAGGAGGGTGCGAAGGCGCGCGGGATAAGCACCCGCGGTGTGCAGTCCGACGGCAAATCCGAGGTCTCGAACACGTCTCATTGCGGGGATGAGCGCCAACTGACGTGTCGCTTCCCCGCCAGAGAAGACGACGCCGTCAAGTAGGTCGTGCCGTCGCGCGAGTAGGCGTTCCAAAGCATCCCACGCGACGACGCCCGGGATTCTCGGGTCGAGGATCGCACAATTCTGACAGTACGCGCACTCCCACGGGCACCCCTGGCAGAAGACGGACGCGACGAACTTTCCCGGCCAGTCCACCGTCGACATGGGGACAAGTCCCGCGATTTGCAGGTCGTCGGGGGTAAATTCACGAGGCCCGGAAGCGAGCGTCAGACCGATTTGACCAGTGTTCACCGCTCGCCAACCGGCGGGAACGCAGACACCAATTCGCCGTGGTGGGAAGCGGCATCCTCGCTGAACATTGTGCGCTCAGCGTATTCGCCCTTCTTGCCGATATTGAAGGACTGGACTGGGCGGAAGTAGCCCATGACGCGGGTCCAGACCTCGCACTGCTGGGGCTCGCGATCCGGGTGGGCGGCGGCGCACTTTTCGCACGTCTCATGCTCGCCAGCCAAGTAGCCGTGAACAGGGCAAATGGAGAAGGTCGGCGTGATCGTGATGTACGGGACCTTGAACGCAGTCAGGGAACGGCGAACCAATTCCTTGCACGCTGCGCCGGACGAAATACGCTCACCCATGTACAGGTGCAGAACCGTGCCACCCGTGTACTTCGACTGCAGGACTTCCTGATCCTCCAAAGCCTGGAAGGGGTCGTCCGTGTAGGAAACGGGAAGCTGGGACGAGTTCGTGTAGTACGGCTCGGTCGCGGTTCCCGCCTGCAGGATGCCCGGGTAGCGCTTGCCATCTTCCTTCGCGAAACGGTAGGTCGTACCTTCAGCCGGCGTCGCTTCGAGGTTGTAGAGGTGGCCTGTGGCTTCCTGAAGCTCCACCATGCGATCGCGAATATGGTCGAGGATGCGGACGCACATGTCGAAACCGCGTTCATCGGTCAGATCGTAATCATCGTGACTGAAGTTTCGGACCATCTCGTTCATGCCGTTCACACCGACCGTTGAGAAGTGGTTGTCCAGGCTTCCCAGGTAGCGACGAGAGTACGGGAACAGACCGCGATCCATGTGGAACTGGATCGTTTCACGCTTCAATTCAAGGGACTGTGAGGCAAGGTCAATGAGGTGATCAAGTTCAGCGATGAGGGCTGCTTCATCATCGGCGAAACGGTAACCGAGACGCGCCATGTTGATCGTCACCACGCCGATTGAACCCGTCAATTCTGCCGAGCCAAACAGACCGTTGCCGCGCTTGAGCAGTTCGCGCAGGTCAAGCTGCAGGCGGCAACACATCGAGCGGATCATGTGCGGGTCAAGGTCGGAGTTGATGAAGTTCTGGAAGTAGGGCAGGCCGTACTTCGCCGTCATTTCGAACAGGCGATCCGTGTTCGGCGTATCCCAATCGAAATCCGGGGTGATGTTGTAGGTCGGGATCGGGAAGGTGAAGACGCGACCGTCGGCGTCACCACCGGTCATGACCTCGATGAAGGCCTGGTTGATGAGGTCCATTTCATGCTGGAGCTCGCCGTAGGTGAAATCGCAGACCTCGTCGGCGATCAGCGGGTATTCCTCTGCCAGGTCATCCGGGCACGTCCAGTCGAAGGTGAGGTTCGTGAACGGGCACTGGCTACCCCAGCGCGACGGAACGTTGAGGTTGTAGATCAGTTCTTGCATGCACTGGACGATCTCGTCGTACTCCATGTTGTCCAGGCGGACGAAGGGCGCCATGTAGGTGTCGAACGAGGAGAACGCTTGGGCGCCGGCCCATTCATTCTGCAGGGTGCCAAGGAAGTTCACAATCTGACCACATGCGGAAGAGAAGTGTGCGGGTGGTCCGGAAGCAATCGCGCCACCCACACCGTTGAACCCTTCCTGGATCAGGCGTTTCAGCGACCAGCCTGCGCAGTAGCCGGCGAACATGTCGAGGTCGTGGATATGGTAGTCACCCCGGCGGTGCGCTTCGCCAATTTCACGGGTGTAGACCTGTTCGAGCCAGTAGTTCGCAATGATCTTGCCGGCTGAATTCAGGATCAGGCCACCGAGCGAGTATCCCTGGTTCGCGTTTGCGTTGACTCGCCAGTCAGAACGGTCGAGGTATTCGTCGACAGTTCCCAGCGCATCAACGTCATAGCGCAATTGGGTGCTGGTGTTTTCCGCGAGCGGGGATAGTGTGGATGGCGAGGCTTTTTCAGCGGCGTTCATTGGTTGACCTTTGGCGATTCTTCGTTGAGGAAAAGCTCTGACCAGTGGAAACGGTGCGTTCCCAACGGTCAGACACGAACGCAAACACTACATCTAGTGCTTGCGCGAAACGCTCACCACTATATGTAGTTGCTCAAGTGAAATCGAGTCTCTTTGACGCAACACGCCCTAGTATCTTTCGATCATGACACACACCAACGCAAAAACGGGACCAACGTCCCGATCGTCGTTTTGAAGGCGGGCGAGTGTCGACTCTAGGCACGCGCCGGATAACAAGAATTAGCGTTCGTTCCCACTGAGTGAATCGACCTCATCAATGACCCAGCCGGAAATCACAACAACCCACAGTGTGCCCGCGATAGCCAGAATGCGCGCGCGACTGGGAGATTCTTCAAGGAACTCGGCGAAGCCGTATCCGGACGGTCCGGGGTTTGCGACCGCTGACACGTCTACGCCCGCAAGCGCCACAACTGTCAAGATCGAGGCAACGATAAAGCCAATCACCAAGGCCATTGCGACGTACGTGCGCATCCCGCCGATATGTCGTGTGCGGTGTTCAATCGGCGCCAATGCCAGCGCCCAGGCGCCACAAATCAGGAACGCGACAACGACGTCCGCGATCCGGTGCCACGCTGAGATCATCACCGATATCCCCATCAGGGCAGTCCACACCCAGCCAACCCACGCTGAAGGTGCGCGAAGCCACGGTGGCGCAACCATGACCAGAGCAAGCGCGATCGCCATGGCAACTGTTGTATGCCCAGATGGCAGGGAGTTTGCAACGTCTGTTGTCACGCCGAGGTTTGGCCGATCCAGCAGGTATTTTGCGATCTGAGTTGTTGCGTTAGCCCCGATCACGACAAACATTGCTCGACCCGCCAATGTTGGGCGACGACGGATCACTGCCACAACAAACACGATTGCGCCGACGATGATCATCACGGGAACAGATGCAATGGATGTGATCAGATGCGTCAGGTTGCCTGCGCTGTCACTCCAGCGGATCGCGGCTTCCATGAACAGGGTGTCCAGAGCCTGCCCAGCGGGCGTCGTGACGGCGACATAGCTGATAACAACTGCGCCGATCACACATGCGATCGCCGAAACGATCCTTCGACGAAGCCGACGCGCATACCAGTGGCCCGTTGACGTCCCGCGGGCAGGTGCCTGGCTAGTTGGGGACGAGGCCGCGCCTGCTTGCGTGCCTCGTGGTCGGTTGAGGCGCGATGGTTGAGGCTGGCGCGCTTGGGGAACGTTTGGGCGTTGCATACGCGTGTCACCTCTTCGTGCCTGTTGCCTTGAACTGTCCGCTTCATCTGGTGAAAGTGTCGAAGCAGGACTCTGGGACTGCCTGCACCATTTTCGTGGTCTATACAAGTAAACGGTACGCACATACCTTATCGATAACCCGCCCATATCCGCTGAACAGAGCGGGTCAGGCGTGAACAAGCGCGCTTGAACGCGCCGGCGTACGCATACTTCGATAGAGTAAACCAACTCTTTCGAACGTCGTTCGCCGAATCACGATCCGTGGTGGTGGACGGCCTCGTTCCTTCATCTTCAGGAGAATCTGGATGTCCACGACGACGCCCGTCAGCACCGAGCGGATTCGGCAGTTGCTTTCCGATCGCGATGTTTCGTTCGGAGAATACGGCGAGGCCGAACTCGCGATCCCGACGCGCAACGCCGTTTTCTTCTGGAATATGTCGAACCCGCAGGTATTACAGTTGCGTGCTCAGTGGCGAGGAATTGCCACCGACGACGCTCAGTTCACCGCACTGGTCAACGAGGTTTCGGCGTGCAACTCGTCGCGCATCCTGCCCAAGGCGTACCTTGCTCCGCTCGAAGACGCCGGGAAGTTCGGCCTGATTGCCGAGTGCAATGTGGTCGCGTCGCAGGGGTTCACGAAGGCTCAGCTGGATGCGTTCTGGGAGTCGTCGATGTCGATGATCCTGACGTTTATTACCGACTTGGAAGCAGCACTTCCAGAATTCGTCACGTGGTCTGACGAGCTTGATATTCAGGAGGACAACTGATGAGTGCTCCCTTTGCCGTCCCGAACGATGATCAGACTCCCTACCCGATTACTTTCGACCGTCTGCTCAAGGCGTTCTCGGATAAGAACTTCCAGGTGGAGCAGGTCAGCGAAGGCCGTGTTGCCGGCGCCATGTTCGATACGACGCCATTCCTCATCATGCTGGATACGTCGAACCGTTTCATCACGATCCGCGCGATGTGGGCAGCCGACATTCCGCTTGCGTCGTCAACCCAGCAAGTTTTTGCCGCCGCAGATTCGTGGAACCGCGAAATGTACTTCCCGACCGTCTACTCAATGCCGGACGAAGATGGAAACCTGCAGGTGTGCGCTGATTTCAGCATCGACGCGATCGCCGGGATCTCGAACGACCAGCTGTCCGAAAACATTGACGCAGGCATTTCGACGGGTCTGAAGGCGATCGAATACATGAAGCAGGCAGCCGAGCAGACTCTCGGTTGGACTGACCCGCGCAAGTGAACGAGGTTCCCGCGTCGGGTATAGCCGGTCAATCCGACGGTGAAACACCTGCGCGCGCCGACGCCTCCTTCGCCCCAATTCCGTCCCCGAATGCCGGCGATCTTGCGCGTCTGCTGATGGATATCGGTGCGGGCGATGATCGTCTGATCGATATGCACGTCATCGAAGGACGGGCCGAGCGCACCGCTGAGTGGCCCACCTGGGTTGCACTCGACGTTGTAGAAGCATGGAAAGCACGAGGTGCTCTTCGCCCGTGGTCTCATCAGGTTGAGGCGCTGGATGCCATTGCATCGGGCAATGATGTTGTCCTCGCGACGGGCACGGGGTCTGGTAAGTCTGCGCCAGCATGGACCCCGATCCTCTCTGACCTGGTGAACGCCGAAGACTCCGGGCGTATTTCGCAGATTCGTCGTCGCCCGACCTGCCTGTATATTTCGCCGACGAAGGCGCTGGCCGCCGACCAGATGGCACACCTGTGTGCGTTACTGTCAGCTGCACCCTCTGATTCTGCTCTGCGTCAGGTTCACGCGGTGACCGCAGACGGTGATACTCCGAGGGAAACAAAGGATTGGGCGCGAGCCAACGCCGACATTATTGCGACGAACCCGGACTATCTGCACTACGTGATGCTCCCCGGCCACGAACGCTGGACGCGATTCCTGGCTTCCTTGAAGTACATCGTCATTGACGAACTCCACCATTGGCGTGGCGTCGTCGGCGCTCACATTTCGCTGGTCATCCGCCGTCTGCTGCGCATCGCGCACCGTCTGGGTGCTGATCCGATCATGATCATGCTGTCGGCGACAATCCGCGATCCCGAGGCCGTCGGCGAGGCTATGACCTCCCGCCCGTGCATCGGCGTGACCAACGACGGTTCGCCCGCTTCAGACCACCAGTTGTTCCTCTGGCAGGGGCGCCTCGTCCCCGATGAGGCCGAAATGGATATGAGCGCATTCTTGAAAGCGGTCGCAGGGGAAGAGACCGTTGTGGAAGCGCCGATGCGTCGCGTTTCTGCACAGACCGAGGCCGCGTCCCTGACTGCCGCAATGATCGAAAAAGGCGCGAATCTTCTGACATTTGTTCGTTCACGTGCGGGTGCTGAGTCGGTTGCGGCGCAGGTTCGCGATCAACTCTCATCCCGTGGTTCGCCTCTGGCCGGGCGTGTTGCCGCGTACCGCGGTGGCTTCTTACCCGAGGAACGTCGCGCCTTGGAATCAGCGTTGCGAAGCGGGCGATTGCGTGCGGTTGCCACAACATCTGCTCTGGAGCTGGGGCTCGATATCTCCGGTTTGAACGCGACGGTGACTGCAGGCTGGCCGGGGACTCGCGCGTCGCTCTGGCAGCAGATTGGTCGCGCCGGACGCGCAGGGGCAGGGGGCGTTTCTGTTCTGGTTGCGTCCGATAACCCGATGGATGAATACCTTGTTCACCACCCGGATCAGATTTTTGCCCCCGTAGAAGCAAACGTCATTGATGCCACCAACCCGTGGGTGTTGGCGCCTCATTTGTGTGCGGCGGCCTCGGAAATCCCACTGTCGCTTGAGCGCACTGATGGTGAAGATCTGGCGCTGTTTGGGGCCTCGTTCCCACGTCTTGCACGCCAGCTTGCCGACGAGGGCTACCTTCGCGAGCGACCAGCCGGCTGGTACTGGGACGCCACCCGTCAAGAGAGGGCCGCCGACCTGACTGACCTGCGAGGCGGGTCGGGAGACGTGCAAATTGTCGACGCACGCACGGGCGCGGTGATCGGCACGATGGACGCTGGATCCGCGGATGCACACCTTTTTGCCGACGCGATTTACGTGCATCAGGGGCGGACGTACCACATCGTGGAGTATTCACCGATGATGAGCGCCGCGCCTGCTAAGGAAGCGCGAAGTGGCGGGGGCGTGCCACGGGAGCGGAGTGCGGGCACGCTCGCACAGCCGGCCAGCGATTCTTTTGGGGGCCAACCCGACGCCGGCACCTCGTCCGCTCGGCCTCGACCTATCTCTTACATCGCGCCACCGACCCCTGAGGAGAAGCAACGGATTGCGCTCGTCGAAGAGGTCCGCACTCCCCTGCGTACGCGCGCCAAGCAACATGTGTCCGTGTCGATCACGTCGATTGACGACACGTGGACATCCGACGATGGGCTTGTGACCTGGTCGTTTGGCAGTGTGGATGTGTCGACGCGCGTGACCGACTACGACCTGTTGCGCCTGCCGAGGCTTGAGTTCATTCGCAACATCGAGCTCCACCTGCCAACGCATACTCTGCCAACGAAGGCGGTCTGGTACGAATTGTCGCCGGCCGCTCAGGTGCAGTTGCGCGGATTAGGAATCGGGAACGAGGATCTGCCTGGGACGTTGCACGCGGCCGAACATACGTCGATTGGGCTCCTGCCCCTTTTGGCTACGTGTGATCGCTGGGATTTGGGTGGCCTGTCAACCGCGGAACATGATGACACGGGTCTGCCGACTGTGTTTGTGCACGATGCGTTCCGTGGTGGAGCTGGATATGCTTCCGCTGGATTTGAGAACGCAGGTGAGTGGATGCGGATGGTGCTTTTAACCCTGGAATCCTGCGACTGCGAGGACGGGTGCCCGAGGTGCGTTCAAAGTCCGAAGTGCGGGAATGGGAATGAGCCACTATCGAAGGCTGGCGCCATTGTTCTGACGCGGTTCCTTGCCGAGCGCGCGCCGGGAGCCTGAAGCTTTTCTTTGTGCAACTGGGCTCTTCGAGAGTGTGGCCTGATCCTGGCAATACGCCACGTGATGGTGGCGTAGATGCTTCAAAGGGCCAAACCTTGCGGCTTGGCCCTTTGAAGCATCCCATCAACACAGAAAAGAGTCTCCCGATAGCGTCTCCTTAACAATTCCATCGGCGCTGACGAACCCTTGTGGTCCGTTCGCCGTATTTCTTTGTGATGACTATTAATGTAGACACCCAACCTGAGAAGACCACCGAATCTCCCTATGAAAATGCTGTGGGTTGAAGGCTATGAATTGAAGGAGCAACCAAAACCATCGGGTTATACGACAAAATGTGTGGCATTTGGGGTCCTGGTTCGTTTAGTCCCAGGGGTTGGTATATGGGCTGGTGTTGTGGTGGAGGTCTTGCCAGGTGATGGCGTCTCCCCATTGGGGCAGGCTCGTTGTTTTGATCTCTGCGGGGTGGATAGTTTGATAGGCGGCTTCAATGTCAGCATCTGTTGGCATCGTTTTGAGGATTTGAGCTGGTGGTAGTGGGTGCTCAGTGTGCATGTAGCACCACCAGAAAATTGCTTTGATCCGCCTAGTAAGGCTCAGACCACGGTGATCGGGCAGCATCTGACGAAGAGGGGCATTTGTCGCCCCCTCAATGCGGTTGGTCATTGCAGGCATGGGCCGATCCCAACTGGGGTCAAGGAAAGCAAACAAAGTGCCCGTGCTGATCAGACGGTTAAGAGTGCGACGGGCTTACCAGCCGAGCATGCGTGGGAACCCAGCCCCCATCTGGAGTGAGCGTGCGTTGGGCAAGGAAGTCCTCCCACCGTTGAGCCCACCCAATGTAGGCTGCGAGCCACTCTGAGGCCTCAGGCGCGGTTTTCGTCCGAATCAGGCTCTTACCTAGAGCGTAGAGCTCTTGACTGGCCTGTAGTCGCGGGCGAGTGGTGGTGGCACTTCGGATATTGACAAAAGCGTGGAAGGTGCACCGCTGCACCACGGTAGTAGGCCAGATGTTCTTGCGCGCCTTCTCAAACCCGCTTCCCCCATCAGTGACCACCAACAAGGGCGGGGCGATACGGCTCATTAACGCTTCCCACGCGCTTGCTTTCTCCGCTCTTGCCGCATACCAGCCCAACACATACTCATCGCTTCGGGCAATCAGAACAACAGCTTTGCGCCCTAGATGGATGCCATCAACGTAGATGACGTCATGGACCTGGTCAGTGATGGGTGGCAAGGCCCAATAGCTCCACAACGCCTGGCAACGCCTCTGGAAGGATCTGCCCTCACCGGGAAGCTCTTTGAGGGTTGTCCCTGACAACAGCCAGTTAAGGAACGCTGATAAGTCTTTAGCTCCCGAGTCGATACGTTGCACCATCGAGGAATTACACCCCCGACACCTCCACCTGACTCGTCCAGCAGACGTTCTTCCATTGCGATTCATTGACTGGGCGCACACAGGGCAAACGGGAACTCTCATATCTCCCAAGCAAACACATCAACTTAAAACCCGACTTTTCCGCACCAAAACAACGAAAAGTCACCAAAAATGCCACACATTTTGTCGTATAACCCAAACCATCAGCCTCTATCGGCAACCAGATACTCACTGGTGCAACCACACATAAACAACGTAGCTTAGATACCACGAGGGGCTAGGCCTTACGGCCTAGCCCCTCGTGGTATCCCATCAACACAGTCAAGTCTTCGAATAGCGCCCTTTCCGTCAGTTACGAAGCGTCCATTTTCTTCGCATCTGCTTTCCTCTTGATGTCTACAACAGTAACGAGCTCTCCTTGAGAAACCATTGAGTCTTCCTTAAAGTTCTCTGGGAGTTTTTGTTCCCTTCAAACATCAGTTCTCACGTTCACCTCACTCGTTCACAGGCCCACCACGCGCACGGGAACGTAGCGTCACCGGAATATTCATGACAACAACCGACTGTCTGACAACAATTCGGGTATCCGACTCGACCACTTCGCAACTCTCGAGATCCGCATCATTACGAGCCACCACGTCGCCCGCCAGCTCACACGGTCTGGACCCCACGTCTTCCCACTGCGCAGTCGCCGACGCATCCGCACCCGCGAGCGCTCCAAGGTCGGCGATCGCATTCAGACGAGCTTTCGCCGAATAGAGTGCACCGGCGAACACAATGACCAGCAGGCAGATCAACACCAGCGCACAGATAGCGGTAACGAGGATCGTGCCCGAGCCCTCTTCCTTTTCCATCGCTCGTCTACAAGGTTGCCGATCAGGCGGTGTAGTGCACGTTCTCATGGCACCAACGAGTCCTTTTTGGCTCTGATCATGCATGTGTTGTCACCAATGGTCAGTCCTGAAATCGCATGCCTTGAATACATGGCGCGAGCTTCAACCCACTCACCGTTTTCGACAACTGAAACACTTGCCCCTTTTTGGGCAAGAGAGCCCAACGCTGTAGCTCCAACTTGGGTTGGATTCGCTACTCCCATCATCGCGGCACGCGCTGCTTCACTTGCCGAATGGCACAAGCTCTGACGCGCCAACACTGTGGAGGCAACACCGAGCACCAGCGCCAGCATCAATGCGATGGCAACACAACCAATTGCCAATTCGACCGTCACTGAACCTGTTTCATCGCGACTCCGCCGCGTCTGTTTTGCCCCATCGGCTACACGAGCACGGAAGTGCCTGAAATGCGCATCTCCACGCACACACCAGGCGAATCGCACCTTTTCGAGCCCTCGTTTCCACAGGCGCTGACCCGGCCAAGGCGGTTTCCTTTCGATTCCCCGTGGGGAGGGGTATATACCCCTCCCCACTTCCACGTCAGTACTCACAATGACAGCGCCTGAGTGATGATGTTTTGAAGCAGTCCTTTCACGACTCCGGACTTCAAAACGACAATCAGGAGTCCAGCCAATCCAGCAGTGGCAACCGCACCGATTGCATACTCGACTGTCGTCGAGCCTTCTTCTAAGTCCTGGTTACCCTTCGGCATGACTTTCGTGACGAGCGCCGACGTGGCGTCATGCACCGCCAGTTGCCCCTCGATCGTCTTTGTCGTGAGCGTGTCTAACATGATGTTCTCCTTTTGTCCGATGACCCCGAGTGTTCTCCGGGAGTTCAATGGTCAAATGTCTGCTCGAACTTTGCGAACGGACGAAAGCGATTGTGTGGATAAGTTCTGGCCCAGAGATTGGCCTGTGAATAACTCAGGGTGACGGAGGCGAAAACATGCTTCTTTACCCAAGTCCGATAATCCCGTCGCCCATCAGATGAACAACGATCGGCCCTAACCCGAGCGCCAAGAAGGCTGGTAACAGCAGGGACCCAAGGGGGATAACAAGCGTCACGCCGAGCGCTTCAGCGCGAGTCCTCGCTTCTGCAAGACGACGAGCACGTATCTGGCGAGCAGTGCGAGACAGCAAGTCGTCTGGAGCGATCCCATCGACCCACGCCGAGTGAAGAGCAAGCGCAAGCTGGTCTGCGGCTCTCTCTTCCCAAGCTCGTTCCCATGACACTCCGAGCCGTAGCTCGCGCCCGATTCGGGCAAGCTGATCATCACGGGTCGCCTCACCTAACGATTCGATCACGCTGGGGATTGCTGCACCTGATTCAAGGACAGCTCGCGCAAGATCGCAGGCAAGAGCAGGATCAATTGTTTCTTCTTTACCGCGAGCCCTTCCCATCAGGTAGTGGCTCAGAAAGTAGGCGCCGACCATGCACGTGAGCCCTACAATTGCCAGAACAGTTCCGATTCCGCCCGAAACAAACTGTTTCAAGGGCTCAGCGCCCAACGCTTGCGCTGCTGTCACTCCCATAAGTGGCATTGCCAGCAGGATTCGCGTTGACATGCGGGAGCCTTCTGATGCGATCCGGCGAGCTTCTTCCACGGCCTCTGCATCTTCTAAACCATCGGCAACCGCATCGAGGATATGTGCCAGTGGAGCGCCCGTTGCTCCGCTTAAACGGCAAGCTGAATCCAGCGCCTTTGAGGCATGAATAACCCCACTACCCTGAACGGAACATATCCACCTCCCAAGACTCGCTTCCTTCAGAGAACGGGGAATACGGTGCCCGATGCTTTTCAAGCCGATGATGTCCGTCAAGACCAGAGGCGTCCCTACTTCGTCAATCCCAGCGAACACCACATCGGGAATGAACCGTTTCCACGAAGTCTCCCAAGCAACACCGGTCGGCGCACCTCCACGCAATCTGCCGGCCACATCCGCGACAAGAAGGGCAAGGCGCGCACCATCTAGCTGTGTGAGCGGCGAACGCCACGGAGTGCTTCGGTGGCGTCGAGCCAAACTACCCGGCACAGAAGAGACGCTGGAGCGTCCAGCATTGTCGCGATCGTGCGATGACTTCTTGATTCCGACTGTTTTACCCCACGCTTTCACCAGGTTCTTTTCATGTCTGACCTGCGCATACTCAAGAAGAATCCAGGTAGTGACTGCGACGCAGCAGGCAACAAGGCTGATCATGGCGCACCGCCGTCCAGCCCGCACAGGCGCTGTATGTCAGTCCAAGCGCTACCGAAATGGGCTGTCCCGTCTTGGCTCACCTCAAGCGCAAGCTCACACTCAAGCTCACCGCCCTGACGTTTCAATATGCCGATTTGCCCGACCCATCGCCCGGGTAGCTGAGCCTGTTCCGCGTAAGACGCATCAGTGTGCGGCTCTGCTTCGTCAGACGGCTGAGAAACCTGGGGTTTTATGGCACTGCGACGCATATGAATAACCGCATCAAACGCTGCGACCGATTGGTTAATGACCGCGGAATCACTGAGTCCCGCAAGGCCTCCCAGCGCATGTAATCGGGCGGGAACATCCTCGGCAGAGTTTGCGTGCAGGGTGGCCCATCCGCCGTCGTGCCCAGTGTTGAACGCGAGCATGACATCGCGAACTTCCGGACCACGACATTCACCAAGAATCAGACGGTCGGGCCTCATTCGCATGGCTGCTCGCACGAGCTCCGACAGACTGATCCCACCCTTGCCCTGCACATTCGGGTGCCGTTCGACAAGGGATACAGCGTGAGCGTGATCCGGGTGGAGTTCCGGAATTTCTTCGATACACACGATTCGCTCGTCGTTAGGGACAAGCGACAGCAGGGCTGAAAGAAGCGTCGTTTTTCCGCTGCCGGTTGCCCCGGAAATCAGAACGTTGGCACGACAAGCACACAATGCGCGAAGCACCTGAGCCACAACGGGAGCAACCGACCCGCACTCCTCCATTTCACTCAGTCCCATCCCGCGAGCGCGCGGGGTTCTCAGCGAGATGAGTGTCCCGGATGCGCTGGGGGCGGGAAGGACAGCGTGGAGTCGGATTCCTCCTTCGAGTGTTCCGTCAACGATGGGACTGGCATCGTCAAGGCGTTTCCCGCAGGCGGCCGCCATGTGTACAGCGAGGGCGCGCGTTTGGGCGTCCGTTGAATGTGAAAACTCGCGTTCTTCCAACCCAAAACCGCGGTCGATCCACGCGTGAGTGGAGTTAATGAGCACGTCGGTGACTCCGTTGATTGCCAGTAGGCGGGCGACTTCCGGCCCGGTTCCCTGCGCGAGAGTTCGGATTCTTTCTTGAAGGTGTCGCATTTCGTCGACGCCCGCGCCGGGGCGAGCGCTTTCTGCGACGGCTTTTTCGAGGTCACCGTGTGTTGCCAGGTGCCGCAGTGTTCGCTCTTCAATTTCTTGACGGCTCAGTCGCCATCCGTCTTCGGGCGGATTCTGAGCTTTCTGACGAGGCATGCTTTTGGGTGCGTGGGGCGTGAAGAACATCAGAGCGCACCCTCACCGATTCCAAGCTCGCAGAACAGGCGACGACAGTGCGCCTGTAGTGCTCGCTTGAGCGTCAAGACCGGGGCGTTAGTCAGCGCGCGGATATTCCCACTATTCCCCGTCGTAGTCAGCAATACGCAGGGCAGGCAAGACTGAAGTGGCCACAACGTCAACGAGCACGCGCACTGGGTGGCGCCCTGGCGGTCTGCTCGTCCGATCAATACGAGTGCGCTCGCATGTGCACCCACGCAGGCGGCCGACCTCTCGTCCCACCGTCCACAGTCAACTACGCACCCGTGTCCGGCTTCGTTCAGACTTGAAATGACCGCGCCTAAGCGAGAGTCCAGTGGCGTAGCGACCCCAAGCCCATCCCCCGTTAACACGCTGACGCGTTGAACGATGGGCAGGGTGCGCGCAAGTTCGGGTGAATACGCTACTTCCCCGTACGCCAGATCCGCCCATCGCACGCCACGGCTCTCCGGTAGGTCTGCGCACGATGGGGCTGGTGCGTGTCCGCTTGCGTCAATGAGTACGAGGCCGCGCTCATGCGCGAGTTGGTGCGCAATCGAGCTGGTCCCGACTCCTCCGTTCCACCCAGCAACGCAGATACATGGGCGGGATGGATGCGTTGAAGACAATGCTGTAGCTTCCGTTTCTTCGCGCGGTTGTCCAGCGTGTTCACGAAGGATGGCGCGAAGAAGGTCCTCGTCTTCAGGAAGGCGGAATTGGCCGTGAGCTCCTACTTCGATGCGGGTGCTTCCCAGTCTGCCAATCGCGTACGGTCCGGCAATAACAAGAAGAGGCGAAGAGTAAGGTGTCCGGCCTCGTTCGTCTGCGTCCTCGAGCCACGAGTGCGCATCACCCACCTGGATGTCCACGTGCTCGCGCGCAATCATGCGACGCACGAAGCGCTCATCGTTGCGGGTAAGACCGTCGAGAATCAGACGCGCAGTGCAGGGCGCATACTCTGGCTTCACCGTCCCGAATCTGCCCAGCCCACGCCGAGCACCCCGGATGAAAGTATTGCGTTTACCCATCGAGTTTCCTCCAACACACCCGCCGAGCCCCACTGAAAAGACCCGACTCGTTGGACGCACTCTTGCACTGCGAACAGGCAGATTCCACGTGAGCGTAGTGAAATTGTGGAAGACTAATCTGATACCAATCGACCTGTGGATAAGCGGGGTCACAAGCCCCGCAATTTCACCAAATACGTCAGTGCCGACTCTAATCCGTCCCGCTGACCCTCGAATGGCAAGGAGCATGTGATGATTCAACCCCCGCTTCAGCGAAATTCAGCTGCCTTCTTTGATCTTGATAAGACGATCCTTGCCACGTCGTCCTCGATTGCTCTTCAGAGCTCCTTCGTTGACGCCGGCCTCCTGTCGCGCCGAGCTGCCGCCATGTCCGTCCTCGTCCAGCTTCCCTACCTGCTCAAAGGCGCAGATGAAAAGCGGATGGACAAGATGGCTGAAGCGATCGGTGACCTGGCCAAAGGCATGAATGCTTCCCTCCTTGAAGCGACCGTTGAATCCTCCATCAGCCACGCGATTGACCCGGTGTGTTTCACGCAGGCACTCGAAGAAATCCAGTTCCATCATGACCAGATGCGACCCGTTGTTGTTGCGTCCGCATCTGTCATTGAAATCGTTCGCCCGATTGGCAAGATGCTGGGTGCTGATGCCTGTCTCGGCTCGATCGCTGAAGTGAATGACGACGGTGAGTACACGGGCACCGTGCTCCACTACAACCAGGCGGCGAACAAGGCGGCGGCCTGCAAAGAGCTTGCCGCCAAACGCGGGTGGAATATGGATGAATGCTGGGCGTACTCCGATTCTGTTTCCGATATTCCTCTACTGTCTGCCGTCGGCCACCCGATCGCCGTCAACCCCGACAAGGGCTTGCGTGAGGCAGCCGTGAAGAACGGGTGGGAGATCATGCGTTTCACTTCGACCGCAGCTGTGCACCGAACGATTCCCACGCCGTCGCGTCGCACGCTTGCCATGATCGGCGCGGGTGTGGCGATTGGCGCGGCAGCCGTAGGGTATGTGACAGCAAAGCGCGCCTAACTACTAGGGCAACGTGTCACCTGCGGGTTTCTGGGCTAAGTCGCCTTTTGAATCGCCTACTGTCGGACCTGCTTGTACTTGACGAGCCTTGCGATCTAGCTGAGCCTGCCAGCTTGGACGTGGAAAGCAATGTCAGCGCCGATCTTCGCGCCGTATTCGAATGCGCGTATCGAATGAACAAGCCACCTGGCAACGCTTTCCTCGCTGGCAGCCACCCAACCGCCGAGCGCGCGCGAGGCTTCCGCTTGGTTCTCAGCATCGAAGGCTGAAATCACTGCGACACCCGTGGGTTCAACTCCTTGGGTGACCAGAAGCCATCGCGCAAGCCCATACCCGACCGCGCCAGATGCTGGATCAAAGACGGTGCGAAACCGGAAGTGCGCAACCAGGCAGGCTGCTTTCACAAGCGCCGGTAATTGCCCGTTGATCAGCGTCATCGCATATGCGAGCGCACCGCCGTCGTGCGGAATTGCTACGTGTCCAACATCGAGTCTTCCCGATTCGACGAGGCCGGAACAGGCATCTCGGTGGAGTCCCGCGATCAGGGCCGGAAGTGGCCGAGGGGTTTTTCGGGTGGGAACTCGAGCGTTTAAAGGATCAAAACCTGCCCTGAGGTTCGCTTGGGACCTCCAAATCCCCAGTGCCAGGTCCATCGCTGGATCGCGGGTGGCACCCGATCCGGTGCGTTCATCGGTGACAGCAGACCAAGGCGCGTCATTCATTGAGGCGATACGCATGTCGTCAACATGTGTTCTGGCGCCACACAGGATCGCAATCGCTGCTGCCTCACGGACTGACGCCTCGGCGCGAGCTTCTTCCCAACCGCGACGCAATCCCTCGTGAAAGCGCAACGTGGTAAACGCCTTCAAGGCGTCCTCGCAAGCCAAACGTACTTCTTCGCGGGCACTCGCACCGGCGATGACGGCAAGCGTGGGGTCAACAAGGGAATCGATAGTCACTTCTTCAGACTACTAACCGGTGGCCACTGGGCGGGCATATGCCCGGATGTGCGACATACTTGAGGCATGAATCTTCGCCCGATCCCCCGTTCTGAGCACGTGCGCAGTGGCGTATACGCCCTTGTTTTTGCGCCCGTCGCCCTGATCTTCATGGGGTCGTCGATGGCTGATTTACAGGCGCAAGCCGCCGTTGGTCTGCCACTGGCTTCGGTCGAAGGTTTGATCGGTGTCGCGTTGGCGACGATTATCTTGGCATTGGTATCACTGAACTGCGAGGAGTCTCCCGCCGGAATGTACGTGACGTCCGCGCTTTCAATTCCGATTGGGCTGAGCCAAGCAGCCGGTTACCTGCGCGTTCCACTCTTGCAGTCGATGATTTTGGATCTGCCAGATATGCGTTCGTCGGTCCTGTGGAGCCTCTACCCACTGTCGGTCACTCTGATCACCGGATGTGCCGCGGTTGCGCTGACGTATGCGCGCTACCCGGCAGTCAAAATCGATTCTCTGGTTCCCTATCCTGCGATTACAGGGCACCGGCACACGTGGGTGGCCTCGTTGTCGATTCCCGCAACGCTGATTGCGTCGATACTCTTTGTCTTAGCGGCACCGAATGACACCAGCGCGGTGAGCGCGAACGGACTGTCCGCACTGGAGCCGACGGCGGGAACGCACGCTCTCGAAACAATCATCGCCGCGATTCTCTTGGGTTTAACTGCTCTGGTCGCACGTTTTTCGTTGACCGGCCCGCAGGCTGGCGCGTGGCTGATCATGGCGATTCCCACGTACATGCTGGTTCCGCTCTGGTCATCAATCACGGGTTCCGTGGTCACTCCGGGGCCCTCGGTGACGACTCAGTTGGCGCTTGCGTCTCCCGTCATTGCGTCCCTGGGATGTCTGTTGGGCGCCTCCACAATGGGTATCTACGTGGCACGACAGCGGGTCAGCGTAGGGGACGAGGCCACCCAGCTTGATACACAGCGTGACCAAAACAATGGTGACGAAACGCGCCTAGCGGATAAATAAGCCGAAAGTCCGGCATTTTTCTCGATAGTGTGTACCCACAAGCAGGAGGAGCACCATGTCTGATCAGGATTTCACAACACCCAAGGACGATGACTTCGTCGCACCCGAAACATCCGAATACTTCAGCGATGAACCGATGATGGCCGAAGGTGAAGCTGCCGATAGCCCAGCACTTCCGCTGACCGGCGAAGAGGTTGACCTTCCAGGTGAAATCTCAAGCGCGGACGACATTATCGGCGAATCGTCTCTTGTTCAGACCGGCCAGATTGAGCCCGTGATTCTGACCCCGCACACGACCACCATCCCCGTGATGACGGACGGTATTCCTGCGATCGTCATCGACCCGGTTTCGGATCCGACTCCGACTCCGCGTGACGTGATGGCGAATCGTGTTGACACTCCCGCTACCGACGAAGCTCCCGCAACTCCCGCTTCGGTTGAAGCATCGACCGTTCAGCGTCGTTCCTTTATGACGGCCGCTCCGGTTGAAGAGGTCGAGGAAGAAACTGAAACCACGTGGAAGCCCCGCGAAGAGGCTGTTGAAACGACCGAACCGGAGCAGCCTTTCGTTGCGACGACTCCAACTTCGCTTGATGATTCGATCTTTGAAGGCGCAACCCTCACAGCAGAAATGCCGTCGCGCGCCGGAGCCCACTGGGGTTCCCTGCTCTCGTTCTTCATCCTGGCACCGATCGCCTGGTATCTGGCCGCGGATGCTAGCTCGCGCATGACGAATGCGATGACGGGCGCTCCGATAACCGACACTCCTCTTGTGTCGACGCTGGCACTGGGTGAGCTTCTGGTTGCAATTGTGATCGGCATTGCTCTGCTGATCGCCGCGTGCAAGTCCTCACTTGGCCCCTGCTTCTCCGGTGTGATCACCACGATCATTGGTCTGCCGTGGCTGGTTGTTCCGGCCATGACCGCCGAATACACCAAGCCGGTTTTGACATGGCTGTACAACTGGAACACGGTGGGCGCGAACTTCACGCACCACGTCCAGCTTGCCGGTTATTCCGGTCGATTCCTTCTGATGGGTATTGCCATGATCTTCATTGGCATCCTGTCCCACCGAGTCCGTCGCACCGGTCGCGCCGAAGAGGTCCTGCGTTCCGAGGTCGAAAAGGTGAACCCGACCAGCGCTCACTACACTGCGCGCGCACGTCGCAAGGCAGAAAAGGCCGCTGGCCTGCGCTGAAGATCCTGATCAGGCTCTCCCCGGTGGGTGCAAGCAAAAGCTTGCACCCACCGGCGTTTTTATGCCCAGACCATGCGCAATAAGCCGGATGAACAGTGATTAAACAAAGACGACAGAGGAATAAAACAGGTCGCCTGCTCGTTGTGATCAACGCACAAACGCTCGCAGATTCGGCGGTTATATGCGCGTTTTCGGCGTGTCCACACGGTTTCTTCACCTAGTAGCGGTCAACAGGGCATACTGTGTGGTGTATCAGTCTCGTATGTCCTATGGCACACGAGTGCTCAATAATGGTTTCGACCTCGTTACCCACGAGGCCACGAGCAGAAAGGAGCCCCGCCACATGATTGGTGACGGTAACTTCATCAGCCAAGTCCCGCTGTTCGGCGGCCTCGATGATTCCCAGCAGATTTCCCTGCAACAGAAGATGGGCCACACGACCCTGCGTCGCGGCGAGACTCTCTTTGACGAGGGCGACCTTGGCGATCGCCTCTACATCATCACCGAAGGCAAGGTGAAGCTCGGTCACACGTCAAACGATGGTCGTGAGTCCCTGCTTGCAGTCCTCGGCCCCGGTGAAATCATTGGTGAACTGACCCTGTTCGATCCGGGTCCGCGTTCCACCACCGCAACTGCCGTTTCCCCGGTTTCGCTGCTCCACCTGGACCACGAAGACCTCATGGAAATCCTCGACACGAACCCGACCCTGGCAAAGCACATGCTGAAGGCACTCGCCCAGCGTCTGCGTCGCACCAACGAGTCTCTGTCCGACCTCGTCTTCTCCGACGTCCCCGGTCGCGTGGCAAAGGCTCTGCTGGATCTGGCAGATCGCTTCGGCACTGCATCCGACAAGGGCGTTCACGTTCCTCACGACCTGACCCAGGAAGAGCTTGCTCAGCTGGTTGGCGCTTCGCGCGAAACCGTGAACAAGTCGCTCGCCGACTTCGTCTCCCGTGGCTGGATCCGCCTGGAAGGTCGCGCAGTGACCCTGCTCGACGTTGACCGCCTGGCACGTCGCGCACGCTGATCTCACAAGGTAACCCTCGGGGTTTATCCTTCATTAGACGCAACTGGGGGGCTCGGAACTTTTAGTTCCGAGCCCCCCAGTCGTATTCAGTCTGTTAAATCCGTCAGCGAAGCGCCAACCGATCAGGCCATCACAGCTCAGTCTTCGATCGGTCGCTTCAAGTAGGCAACCAGATTCTCTGAACCAGTCGGACCGGGGATCACCTGAACGAGCTCCCACCCGTCAGAACCCCACTGGTCAAGAATTGCTTTCGTGGCATGCGTAAGCAACGGAATCGTTGCATATTCCCATTTAGTCATGGCTCAATCCTACGTTCTTCACTGCCACTCGTTCCACGACGGCCACGCCGTCGCGGCCTCGTCAATCAGTGGCATCAAACGAAACTGATGTTCACCCGCGAACGTGCGCAAGCACCCGCGGAACCTTCGCCGCACGAATCTCAGCAGCCAGCGGATCCGGGGAGGACTCCAGCCAGGCCCGCCAATTTTCAACGGTCGTGTAGTGGCGAAGCATTGCGCGTCGCTCACGCTCTGTCAACCCACCCCACACGCCAAAATTGGCTTCGGACTGCAGGGCGTCAGCAAGACATTCCAAACGGACCTCGCACTGCAAACAACGCAGGCGTACCTGGCGCTGCGCAGCCCCTTGAACAAATGAAGCATCAGGTTCAGAGTTTGCACACAGCGCCTTTGCTACCCAACTCTGATCCTGGTCAATGGTGGTCATGAATATGCACTTCCAAATCGCTCGCCTATGAGCTTCCACCTGTGACGATACACACATCCACAGTAATTAACAAACCGAAGATGTCTCGCCCTGGCAGAGAGTCACACAAAAAAGAAGCGTCTGCTCACTGCGGAGCGCTCACCAACACGTATTCTTAACCTATGTCGCACAATCACTCGCGCCTTATCCGGCCCGCACAGCTCGTCGCGCTCCTCGTGGCATTCGTGTCCACGTCAGCACTCATCGGCGTGCTCGGGGCAGGCATGTTCGTCCCGCTCACCGGATCTCTCGCGCTCGCCGCCAAGTCGATGCCGGAAGTTTTCAACGACCTCCCCAGCGAAATTGAAGTCGTCGAGCCCGCAGAAGAATCGCAAATGCTCGATTCAACAGGCGCAGTGATTGCACGCTTCTACGACAAACAGCGCATCGTCGTCCCCTCGGCAAACATCGCCGACATCATGAAGCAAGCCATCGTCACAGTCGAAGACAAGCGCTTCTACGAACACGACGGCGTTGACGCAACCGGCATCGCCCGCGCATTCGTCAACAACTTGGCCGAAACCGGCACCCAGGGCGCATCCACCATTACGCAGCAGTACGTTCGAAACGCCCTCCTTGAAAAGGGCTACTTGGAAGGCGACGCTGAACAGGTCAACGCGGCAACCGAACAGACCGCAGCCCGCAAGCTCCGCGAGATCAAATACGCTCTCGCCCTTGAACGGAAGCTGGACAAAGATCAGGTTCTCACCGGTTACCTAAATATCGCGCCCTTCGGCCCCATCACCTACGGTGTCGAAGCCGCATCGCAGCGCTACTTCTCCAAGAGCGCCTCTGAAATCAACTACCTCGAAGCAGCAATGCTCGCAGGCTTGGTCCAGTCCCCCGTTGAATACAATCCTCTGTCATACCCTGAAGCAGCAAAAGAACGTCGCGACCTTGTTCTTGGCTTGATGCTTGAACAGGAAATCATCACGCAAGAGGAATACGACGCGGGCCTCGCCACCACCATTGAAGACATGTTGAACCCGAACGTCTCCGCCGAAGGATGCTCCGGCGCATCGGGCTCCTCCGCATACTTCTGCGACTACGTCCTGTCACAATTCCTTGCCGATGACACCTACGGCGATACGTCCGCGAAACGCGAACACATGCTGAAGACCGCGGGCATCACGATCCGCACCACCCTTGATCCGACGAAGCAAGCGGCCGCTTGGAACTCACTGACCAGCGCGATCCCCGTCGACGACGCCTCCGACGTTGATACCGCACTGGTGTCCGTTGAGCCCAGCACCGGACACATCCTAGTGATGAGCCAGAACACCAACTACGGTGTTGAAGCCGGCCAGACCATGGCAAACTACGCCGCCGATGGTCAGTTCCAGGTCGGTTCAACCTACAAGGTCTTCACCCTGTTGCAATGGTTCAAGGAAGGCCACAGCGCCTACGAAGCCGTTGGTTCAGCAAACCGCTACTACGGTTCGAACGCCTTCCACTGTGGCGATCAAACGATCAACACCGGCGCCTACAACGTCGTCGACCTTCCCGGCAAGGACGGCGCAATGAACGTCATTCGCGCAACCGGCCTGTCGGTTAACCAAGCGTTCGTGAACATGGCATCGCGCGTTGACTTCTGTCAGATCTTCCAGACCGCCTACGACCTTGGCGTAACCCAAAACGGCGAGGTCGCCGACCTCTTCCCGGCAAACGTCTTGGGCACCTCGTCAACAAACCCGCTTGAAGTTGCCGGTGCTTTCGCTGCGATCGCGAACAACGGTAACTACTGCAAGCCGAACGCGCTCCTGTCGGTCACAGACCGCGACGAGAACACGCTGAAGGAATACGCGCCCGAATGTAGCCAGGTCATCCCCGAAACCGCCGCCCAGCAGACGGCAACGACGCTGACACAGGCCGTGAGCCAGTACTACACGTCCACACACATCGCTGACGGCCGCCAGTTCGCCGGTAAGTCGGGTACAACGGATAACAACTCGAACACATGGATGAGCGGTTTCACCCCCTCTCTGGCCACCTCGGCATGGGTTGGCCACGCGAACGCTTCAACCCAGCCCGTTCAAGACGTGACCATCAACGGCGTCTACTACTCCCAGCTTTACGGTGAGACCTTCGTTGGTCGCACCATCTGGGCACCCTACATGTCAGCCGTTATGGCGGGCACTCCGATCGAGCCCATGCCGATGGTCAGCATCGGTTCCCCCGCCCCGCAGCCTCATACTCAGCAGCCCGAAGCTCAGACAACCGAGTAGTACGAAGAGGAAGACTCCGAATAAGGCAGACCCATGACGTACGACGTGCACACAAGCTCCCTCAACATCGCTGGGCGCGCGTTTAAAGGCGTCGCCTACACGACCCTTGGCATGGGGTTGGCGGGGGCGTCAGCACTCGCCTGGGGCTCGTTTGAACGACGCTGGCCAACATTGCGACACGTCCACGTCACCTTGGATCCATCGCGCAATATCCAGCCACTGACAATCCTTCACGTCTCTGACCTGCACATGTTTCCCGGCCAAGACTTCATCGAAGATTTCCTCAGGAAAGTTACGGCCACAAACCACATTGATTTCGTCGTTTCTACCGGCGATAACTTCTCCAGTGTGGACGGCCTCGTCCCCCTGATGCGCGCCTACAAACCACTGCTGGACTACCCCGGTGCCTACGTGCTCGGCTCGAATGACTACTATTCGCAGATGCCGAAGAGCTGGGCACGCTACCTTGTCGGCGGACACCCTCAAAAGGCGCGCACAACGCCGGACCTGCCGTGGACTGAACTGACTTCCGCATTCCACGAAGCCGGCTGGACGAACCTGACTAACCGCGCAGATACGCTTTCGATTCCCGTTGTCTTAGCACCGGTTGCGCGCGTCTCGTCTTCGTCGACCATCGCACCTGGCGCTTCTTCGCCTTCTATTCACGAGGCCGCGCACACGTCCCAAACACTCAGCTTTATCGGGACCGACGACGCGCACCTCAACCGCGATCGACTTCCCATCCCGTTGGATTCGTGGGCGAACCAGCAGAACCTGCGTATCGGACTCACGCACGCTCCATATACGCGCGTTTTGAACGCCATGACGGACGCTGGAGCCGACCTTATCTTCGCTGGTCACACGCACGGCGGTCAGATTGGACTTCCCGGCTTTGGAGCGATCGTGACGAACTGCGACGTCCCACGGAAATACGCAAAAGGGCTGCACTCGTGGCGATATGGCACGCACCAGTCCTTCGTCAATGTCAGTGCCGGACTGGGGACATCGCGCTACGCGCAGGTTCGTATCGCAACACGCCCCGAGGCCACTCTTCTTTCAATCGCATAGCGTTCACGCAGCCCGTTTGGATAGCGCTACCGGCGAATGACTGCCACGCATTTAGGCTGAGTGCTCGGATCGGGCACTGTGACTTATTCGGCAGATTCTAGAGGCTTTCCGTTTTGTCATCTGGGACTTTGACTCGCTATACTCGAACAGTCGCACGGGGTGTGGCGCAGTTTGGTAGCGCGCTTCGTTCGGGACGAAGAGGTCGTGGGTTCAAATCCCGCCACCCCGACTCGTGTGAGATCCTCCGGCACTGCAGGTGTCGGAGGCTTTTTCATTTTTTGGCGACGGAGAGCTTAAACGACAAATGTTATATATCAATCGTTCATCAGAGAAGCGTCGAGCAGACAAAACCACCGAATATAAAGAAAACGGCCTCAACCCGCAAGTCCAGACCGTTTCAGTCGAGCCACCTGTGGGAATCGAACCCACGACCTATTCATTACAAGCCCGGTAAAGGGTTCCACTCATTTTCGGCATCGTATCTTCGCTGGCTCTGTGCTTCGTTTTTCTTTTTACTCGTATTGCCAGCAACTATGGCAATGCCAGTAATGACGGCAACTATGGCAGTGATGGCGCTGCCAGCAATGCCCGTTTTTTTCAACAATTGGGCATGCTTGCCAATGCTAATGGCTGAAACTTTAGTCATGCTCAAAACTGTTATTCCTTTTGAACAACTCGCCCGCCTATGGACTGTAGAGATGTCCGCACGCTCTTTGTCAGTAAGGACGATTGATGAACGATTACGTGTCGTAGACCAATTCACTCAGCAAACGGGGGTGAACGCTCAGGTAGCCAATTTCGAGGACATTACTTTATGGCTTGCCACGTTACCGTCTGCGATCACGCGCCACACATATTACGTGCATCTGCGAGCCTTCTATCATTGGCTGGTTATCAGCGATCACCGTCAGGACAATCCTATGTCCCGCGTTGCAGCGCCTAAACGTCCTAAGTATCAACCGCGACCTATCACAGATGAACAGCTACGAGCCGTTCTCACCTCGCCTCTGCGTCCCGCCACGCGCACCCGCATCATGCTTGCTGCCTTTGCTGGGCTGCGAGTCCACGAAATAGCGAAAATACGCGGACAAGACATCGATCACGCAACGGGAATGATAACCGTAGTTGGAAAAGGCAATAAAACCGCCGTTCTGCCAGTGCATCCCATCATCTTGCGCGAGGCTGAACACTACCCTCTACGCGGTTGGTGGTTCCCTTCTTCCACATGCCCTCACACGCATGTAGAACGTCGGGCAGTTGGCTCAAGTATTTCTGACGCTTTTGCGCGAGCGGGTATCACAATGACTTCCCACCAGCTACGCCACTATTTCGCCACAGCCCTACTTGAAGCAGGAGCAGACGCGCGGGTAGTGCAAACCCTTATGCGTCACGAAAACCTACAAACAACCGCGCTATACATGAACGTTTCAGTGCGCCTACAACGCCAGGCTCTCGACCTACTACCAACCATGTTCAACAACTACCTGTTCTAACCGCCAGCACTGCCAGCAACGTCGGCATTGACGGCAATGACGGCAACGCTGGCAACCGTAGACATGTAACCCATGAGGAGACAATGATGCTCACCATTTCACTGTGTAATCAAAAAGGTGGAGTTGGTAAATCAACTACCACCTATCACCTAGCCCGCGCCGCGGTTCTTGAGGGCTTGCGCGTGATCGTCGTAGACCTTGATCCGCAAGGCAACATCACCAGTAGCCTCGCAAAACACCCAGTAGATGAGGACACTGCGGGGTTGGCTGACGTGCTCTCAAACCGAACCAAGCTACCGATAAGCGAAGTCACCGTACCTGGCCTATGGGACGGGGTAGACCTCGTACCCACCACGGGTGAGGCCCTACCAGTAGTAAGAGACGAACTAGTAGTAGCAGGAGCTGGACGCGAAAGCAGGCTACGCGCCGCCTTAAGTCCTATCGCGAGCAACTATGACGTGTGTCTTATCGACTGCCCACCATCACTCGACCAGCTCACAATCAACGGCCTGACCGCCACCGACATCACCCTGATCGTCACACACTCCAAACTCTGGAGCGCTAACGGGCTAGCGAGACTACTCAGTTCGATCGACCAGATCCGCACCTACTACAACCCCACACTCACAATCGGGGGAATCATCATCAACCAGCACGAAGCCCGCACCACCAGCGGCGGGCACTGGATAAGCGAGCTAACCCATGAAGTAGAACAACGCGGACTAACAATCTTTAACCCACCCATCCCCAAACGGGTAGCAATCGCAGACAGCGTGGAAGCCAGTCAGCCACTAGAACAATGGCCCACACAAGAAGCAGCACAACTAGCCGACATCTACACCCAATACCTCCACGCAATCCAAACCCACCAGGAAGAACAGAGCAATGAGCAAAATCAGTAACAAACAACTCTTAGCCACCTACAGGCAGGCGAGCAGTGAAGAAAAAGACATCTATCTGAAGTTGCTGTACAACGACACTGTAAACGCAACTCACTACCTCCAATACTGGATCAAACCAGAACACCTAGGACCTGGACCCTACACGTGGACAGAGAAAGTCCAACACGTGCTAGAAGGCAAAGACTTTGAGCAAATGCTCCAACTCCACACCCGCCTATCCGAAACCGCGCATGCCATCAATCGACTAGACAAACACATGCGTAAACTCGACGAAGGACACACTCATGACTAAACCACAACCTAGACGTAGCGCCCTAGCAGGCCACAGCGTCATCACCCAGACCCAGACCGAGGCCAAACCACGGGCACAAACACCCACATCCAAGCCCCAGGCCAGTGGTATCCAAAAGATCACTGTTCGGGTAGATGAAAAAGTGGCAGACGAAGCACGTGGTCTATTCATCGCCAGCCTTGCCAATAATGGGCCGACTACGTGGAGCAAATGGGTAGAACAAGCCCTCATCGCCTACAACACGCAAGCCCGAGCGCGACTACACGCGCCTGTCCCACCACGCCAAATCGGCACCCTACCCGTCGGACCGCGCGGCCCCATCAACTAGACTCGACATCAACACAGGTCAAGGAAAACACCATGAGCACCAGCCAGCCTCACACCCCATTACAAGAAACAACTGATACTGCGATGAGCGAGCCAGTCTCTACGGTGACACCACCGTGGTATAAGCGCCCGCCCATTATTGCCACCCTCGCCGTAGCACTCATCGCCGTGCTGGTTGTGGTTGGGGTGGTATGGAAAACCCACACTGATACGTTGAGCGCGCGCGAGGAATACCAGGCGACCCAGGCCACCTATCAGCAGACCTTGACCGAACTTGACCAGACTAAGACGCAAGCCAAAGCGCTTATTGATCTAGTGGCTCAGCGTGCTTTAGACACTGACACCACGGCTCTAGCCGTGGCGGTAGAAGAAGCAGACGCACTTTCAAGCGTTGAGGCCCAGGATGCTTCCGCGCTAGGACGTGAACAAGCCAAAGAAGCTACGCGCGCGGTCAAGGACGCCCAAGGGGAGGCTCAAAGCGTGCTTGATAAGCTCACTGCTTCATTTGCTGGCGTGCGCGAACACGTCGCGGCCGTGGCTACAACCACTTTTGGCCAGGCGGTAAAAACCCTGAATGAGGCAATCGAAGCCGCTGGCATGGCTAATCGTGAAGGCGTAGAAACGAGCGTGACCGACCAGCTTGATACTGCACTGAAAGAAGCTCAAGCACTCGACCAAGCCGAGCCTGAAACGCTGGAGGCTGTAGCTGATATTGAGGCTGTGTTTACCCGCGCAGACCAAGCAGGCACAGTAGCCAAAACCCTAAGCGATGCCACCACAGCGGTAAACGACGCGGCCACAGCCTACACACAAGCCCAACAGGCTCAAAGCACGGGCGGATACAACGAAGGCAATGGTGGTGGCTACAGCGCCAGTAACTACAGCAACTCGAACGCAGGTGGCAATGGAGGCGGTGGCTACAGCGGTGGTAGTGGTGACGTGTGTGGCGGCGGACCATACTGCTATAACCCAAACTTCCCCGAATATAGCTATGACGCAGACGGATGGGCACACCATCAAGTCGTACCAGACGAGAATGGAACAGTTACCGACGCGGGCGGATGTATCGCTGGATGTGACTAGCAACCTGCGAATCCGATGAGTCATATAAGGGGGGCACCCGACCGGGTGCCCCCCTTACTTTGTGCGCGCACACTCCACGTAATAGGTGAAGCCCCTGAATGGGTTTCGTGATCGATCATCAAACCTATATGAAAGTGGAGTAGTGATGAGTATTCCTATAACCACGCACGCTCAAGACGCGCCTCGCGCCACTAAGGGCGGGCTGGCCTACCGGCTAGCTCTCGCTTTAACAGCGCTTGCGCTTATCTTTGTCGGCTCTCTGAGCGCCCTACCGGCTCACGCGGCAGGCTCTTGGGTGCGCGGCGTGCCTATTGGAGGAAGTGTTGGCTGGCTTGGCACGTGGATTCCCTACCAAGGCCAGCCCATCCCAGGTCTGTGTATTCAGGCCGACGCGGTCAACCCCTCGGCGGCAGTTGCCGTCACCCCCGGAGAGCTGACGAGTCAGCCTGGCCTTAGCCGTCCGGCTGATCTGAGTGTTGATATTGCTCAGATGGCGTACATCATGAAGTGGTACACGCCAAAGTCCTTAGAGTTTTCCAATACTGACGTAGACGCGGCCGCCACAGGCTTCCTTGCACACGTGAACTTTGAAAACTCGGGTCGCGCTCAAGCGAATGTCAATGAGCTACTCCAACTCACGCCGGCTAACATTCAAAACCGTGCACGCCAAATGGTCGCAGAAGCCAAAGCGGCCGGTGTCGTCGGATGGGAAGCAGGTGAACCAGAAACCACCAACCACATGTACGGCACGCTAGGTAAGTTGGGCTTAAAGAATGCTAACGGTAGTTTTATTGCGGGATACCCCTACACGATTACGCTAAATGGTCCAGCGGTGTTCGACGAAACGGGTACTAATACTTACACTGGCACCACTGCATCTACCCCCATTATGGGCATCAAGTGGCACTCAACCGCCAACGGCAAAGTCTTTGCTACGACGGAATACAAGAATGTTACTGCCCCTGTTCTCGGTTACGCGTCGCCTGGCGGTGGCAGGCAGGACGTGATTTTCGATGTTATGAAAGTTACATCTAAGACCGTTCAGTCTCCGACGTGGGATGTTATCTTCGATTTCCGCCCCCAAGGCCTCTCAAATGTGGATACCGCTAAGGTCATTGACAGCGGCGCTGAGCTGACTGACACGTTCACCCCGAACGCTGACCCGAACTACGGGGACGGTAAGTGGCTCAACATCGATGGCACCAATGTGCCCGTGAACTACCGCGCGAGCCTCTACTACATCGACCCCCTCGCTCCAGCAGGCCAGAGCGCGACCGTGCCAGAAGGCGCAGAACTCATCAAGTCCGTCATCGTCAAAGCAGACGGGCCTGAAACGGTGCTTACCGTTAGCGCAGGGGCCGCACCCAAGGACGGTTTCTACACGTGGGTGTGGGAAGTAAAGGCCGATGACCAAGATGCTGAGTGGTCAAAGTACATTAAGGCCGACTTTGTTGACGACTATGGCATGGCAGACGAAACCACGTCGGTAAGACACCCAGCTCAGATTGATTCGAAGTTGAGTGTGCGTGACACCAAGGCGGGCACCTACCTAGTAGATGACGTGTTCGTCACCGGAATGCCCTCCGATCACCCCAACTTTGAAGGCGCAGCCGGGTTCAAGGCAGACGAAAAACTCATCTCTCACGAGGTCTTGTTTTTCCCCGCCGGCCTTAAAGTAACCGAAGCGAACCGCGACAAGGCTGAAAAGATTGGTCAAACCGTCACCATTCCAGCCAAGAACGGTGTCTACCCCAGCGTTGGTGACACGTCGTGGATCGCTAAGAAGGGTGCAGACGGCAAGCTAGTAGCCGGCACCTACGTATTCATCTCTACTTTTGCTGGTGATGACCGCGTAACCCCATTGGCTACTTCTGTAGAGGATGTGACCGAGCAGTTCACTATCACAGCTGATGGCCCGAAGCTCAAGACCACGTTCACCGGCGAAAACGGTGAAAAAACCTTGAAGCCTGGCAAGGACACGAAGCTGATTGACAAGGTGTGTGACGCGAACGAGAAACTTGTTCCCGGAACTGAATACACCTTGAGGCTCAAGGTTCACAACAAGACCACCGGCAAGATGGTCATGGTAGACGGCACAGAGTATGAAGCGACCGCGAAGTTCACGCCCAACACTCCGCAAGACTGCGGGAAGGTAGTAGCCAACCTGGACACTACCGGCATGGCAAACACTGAACTCGTTGCCTTTGAATACGTCTACGACGCAAACGGGCAGCTCGTGGGCACCCACACGGATGCTGGTGACGCGGATCAGACCATTAAGCTCGCAGCCGCTGACAACTCCGGTGGCGGGTCGGCCCTGGCCAAGACCGGCGCAAACCTCGCACCGCTAGGCGTAGCCGCACTACTAGCCACGGGTGGTGCAGGTGCCCTCGTAGCTAAGCGACGCAAGAACTAACCCACAAGATCCCCTCCAGGGATAGTTAAGGCCCGCACCTTTTGGTGCGGGCCTTAGCTGTGCGCGCACAACCTACGTAGTAGGTATGAGCGAAAACCAACTGCACAAACAAGGAACTGCATGAGGAATCTATCTCCCCTGCGATACCCCGGCGGAAAAGTACGCCTCGCACCCTTTTTCGCCCAGCTTCTCGCTATCCAGGACCCCGTTCCCACCCGGTACGCAGAACCCTTCGCTGGAGGCGCTGGTGCAGCCTTACGCCTCCTCGACGAAGAGCGCGTCTCCCACATCCACATCAATGATATCCACCCCGGCATCGCGGCCTTCTGGCGCTCCGTAACTACTCACTCCGATGAATTCATCCAGCGCATCGAAACAACAAAGGTCACTATCAGTCAATGGCACGAACAGCGCGCAATCTTTGAAGCGGGCCCCAATGGAGACGATCTCGCCCTCGGCTTCGCCACTTTCTTCCTCAATCGCACCAACCGATCTGGCATCCTCACTGCACGCCCCATCGGTGGACTCAACCAGACCGGCAGATGGCTCATCGATGCCCGCTACAACAAACAAGGACTCATCTCGCGCATCAAACGCATCCAAGAATTAGCCGACCACATCACCGTGACCGAGCTTGATGCGCTCGATTTCCTTGACAGTATCGAGCACTACGAGGACAACATCTTTGTTTACGCTGACCCCCCATACGTCGTCCAGGGGAACAAGCTCTATCTCCACGCCTTCAATGCTGACGACCACAAAACCCTCGCCGATAAAATTCTGAGCGCTCCATACCCTTGGGTTCTCACCTACGATGATGAAAAAATCATCTGGCAAGATCTATATGGAGGCGAACGTTGTGCTCGCTTCAACCTCGCTCATACCGCACAAAACAGTCATATCGGGACAGAAACCATCATCTACGGGCCAACGATTAACGTTCCTCGCACTCAGGAAATCACCCCCGGCGTACAAGCCAATTGGATCTAACCTCATTAGCCAAAAGACTCAATCGGCGTACTCATGACGTCGCGAACGCTCTGGGTCAAATGAGCACCGAAGGGACGAATCGCAACCTCTCTCTGGCCCCTTCCAGGGATAGTTAAGGCCCGCACCAAAAGGTGCGGGCCTTAACTCTGTGCGCGCACAACCTACGTAGTAGGTATGAGCGAAAACATTACTATTTACACCACCCCGCACTGTCCAGGGTGTGCCCTGACCCAACGCAAGTTGGACAAGGCAGGAATCACCTACAACGCCATTGACTTAAGCAAGCGACCCGACCTGGTAGAACAGTTCAAAAACGAAGGCCTCCTATCAGCCCCGATCATAGAAACCCAAACGGGTCGCTCATCTGGGTTTAACCCCCAGCGCATCCGCGAAATCATCGCCCTGGCCACCCCTTACACCAAACCAGACCAGGCGGGCCGCGCAAACAATACCGGCCACACAAGCGCTGTCAGCACCCCCAGCCACACGAGGAACCTCGATCACGGTGTAACCACCGAGCAAGGGCGCGGGCTGTGAAAACGACACTCATCGCCGCAGCCCCGCTCATGCTCTTGCCTCTGATGATGACTGGAGGCGGAGCCGAAGGAGCAGGAGCGGGCCTAGAGGGAGTGCCCCCCGAATATGTGCAGGCCGTGATGAAAGCGGGGAGTATCTGCACCGAAATCACGCCGAGCCTCATCGCCGGACAAATCGAGGCTGAATCCGGGTGGGACGCGAAAGCTGTGAGCCCAGCCGGCGCACAAGGTATCGCTCAGTTCATGCCCGCCACATGGAAATCTCACGGGATAGACGCAAACGGGGACGGGGTGGCCGACCCGTTCGACCCTATCGACGCTATCGCCAGCCAAGGCCAGTTCATGTGCAAGCTAGTAGACGCCGTGAAAGCCTACGTCGCGAGCGGGCAAGCAACAGGAAACGTGGTTGATCTTGCCCTAGCCGCATACAACGCGGGACCGGGAGCAATCCAACAATACCGGGGCATACCCCCATACTCTGAAACCCAAAACTACGTAACCAAAATCAAACAGCTGGCCAAAAAATACACTCAAAAAAGTGCTTCAGCCTCGTCCGTAGTGGCCACTGCCCAAAAATATCTTGGCACCCCCTACAAGTGGGGAGGCACCAGCGCGGATGGACTGGACTGTTCGGGCCTCATCGTGCGCGTCTACACCGACCTCGGCAAACCCCTCAACGCGCGAACCGCCCACGACATCATCACCCGAGCAGGCACACCCATAGACCAATCAGCCCTACAACCAGGCGACCTGATCGGCTTTTCCACTCCGGGCAGTGGTCACTACCACCACATCGGCATCTACGCAGGCAAAGACCCCAGTGGCAACCGACTCATGATCCACGCCCCCGACGTGGGCGGACACGTCGAACAAATACCCCTCGACACCCCCTACTGGCTCAGCTTGCACTGGCAAGCCGTCCGCATCTAACCAACCAAACAACCATTGAGGAGTCCAACAGTGAGCTACATAGTACGAGCTGGAAATCTAGCAGGCCCCGTCAAACTCACCCTCAACGATGACGGAACCCACCAGGGTCGCGTAACCGTGATCGTTAATGACCGGGCTAAAGACCCAGAAACCGGCAAGTGGGAAACCGTGGCCACCACCGGCTACTACCTACGAGTCCACGGGCAGACCGCCGTGAAACTCAAAGACTTCCAAGAGTTAAACGGCAACGCCGCCATCATCTTCACTGGCACCTACCGGGCGCGCACCTACACCAGTCAAGACGGGCAAGAGCGCGTAGCCCACGACGTGTGGGTAGACCACATCGGAGCAGACATTGCCCTCCAAGAACTACACATCAGCACCAACGACTCCACAAACAACTAACCAGGAGATTCAAATGGAAAACCAATACACCACGCTAGAACTCGTAGAAACCCTCATCGAGCAGGTCGAAGCCCAGCAAGACCAGATCGAACAGCTCTCACAACGCCTCCAGGCTCTTGAAGCTCAAAGTGGCAAGGTAGGCAACTAATCATGGCCAGCCGCAGCAAAGAAGAAGCCAAAGAAGAACGCGAAGCCAAACTCGCCAAAGCGCACGAAGAAATCGCCGCAGCAGCTGCCCGGTTCAAAGACACCCAAACATGGAAAGACATGCTGGACTACATGGCGAAAATGCCCCAGTACTCATTCCGCAACCTCGTGTGGCTCCAAACCCAAGCACACCAGCGAGGAAGCAAGGAAACTTCGTTTGCTTCCTACACAGCGTGGAAAAAGCTAGGTAGACACGTCCAAAAAGGAGAAAAAAGCTACCACGTCCTCGCCCCCATCACCTACAAGATCCCCTTCCTCAAAGATGAGGACCGGCCAATAGACAAAAGCGAGCTAGATAAGTACGACAAGAAAGACATTATCTGGAAGCCCGCCGTCACAGGGTTTACCGTGCGCCCCACGTTTGGCTACCACCAAACAGACGGCGAGCCAATCAAAGGCAAAGACCTACCCCAAGTAACCGGGCAGCGTTCCGAAGAACTCTGGCAACGCGCTAAACAGATAGTGGCAGACCTTGGATACACGTACGAAGAAACCACGCGTCAAGCTCTTGGTGGCGCATACGGGGTAACAATGCGGCCGATGGTTGAGGGGCAAGGTGAGAAAACCATCGCGGTAGCCAGCGACGCGCCTGAGGCCCACCAGTTTAAAACTCTCATTCACGAGATCAGTCACGCCCGACTACACATGGGCCAGGCAGATCAACCTGAGTCCATGCACAGGGGGATCAAAGAAGTAGAAGCCGAATCATGCGCCTACCTAGTCAGTAAATACTTCGGCCTCGACACAGCCGAATACTCCACCGGATACATCGCCGGGTGGGCAGACGCGGACGAAAAAACCATCCTCGCCACCGGGGAACGGGTAATCCAAAACTCGAACTGGATCATCGACCAGCTCAACCCGCAAACCCCCAGCGAAGAAGCGGTAAACACTTTAGAGCGCGTACAAACCCGCCAGCACGAACAATCCCAAGTAGAAGAAGCACACGAAACAACACCCACACGCTCAAAACCACCACTACCCGGCATCGGGGAAGTCCCACAAATCAAGAAACTAGATCATCCAACCAAGCACCCCACCACCCGGCGCACACCACACCAAACCGCGAGCCTGACCCTACACAGATAGGAACCAGCAAGCAGGTAACACCATCAGTGGCACCAAGTGGAAATGGGGCATATTCATGGCTGAGAAGTGGACGTTAGCGTCATTCTTTGCGGGAATCGGAGGGATCGACCTCGGATTTGAAGAAACCGGCAAAGTAAAGACGATTTACGCCAATGAGTTCGATCCATATGCCGCCCAAACGTATGAACAGAACTTTGAGATCAAAGTAGATGAGCGCGATATTCACGAGGTTCTGCCCGAAGAAGTACCCGATGCCGATATCTTTGTCGGCGGTTTCCCCTGCCAGGCCTTTTCAGTGGCGGGATACCGTCAAGGTTTTACCGACAAGAAAGGTCGAGGCGATCTTTTCTTCGAATTGATGCGGATTATCGCAGTGAAGAAGCCTCGCGTCATCTTCCTTGAAAACGTGAAAAACCTAGTGAGTCATGATCGTGGGAACACATTCAGAGTCATCCTCGAAGCGCTGAAAGAAGAGGGATACCACTACCGCTACCAAGTATTGAATGCGATGGAATATGGGAATACTCCCCAGAACCGTGAGCGTATCTACATTGCCTGCTTCCGGAATGAAGCAGATTGTGCGCGATTCTCATTCCCAGATCCGATTCCGCTAACAAAGAGTCTGTCAGACATTATCGATTTCGATCATGAGGTGGGTGAGCGCTACTACTACACCGATATTTCGCTCTACTTTGTGTCCTCGCACGGGCAGAATCGTTCGTTTATGAACGCCCCTTGTACACCTGTGAACGATGATTTACATCGACGACAAGAACTACCATTACATCATCTTCAATGAGGCACACGAGCCGATAATCTCCAACTCGGTAACGCCACAGTCCTGCCAGGTTTCCAGTCAGACCCTTCCCCTGCATCCGAGGGTCATCAAGCTCTGAAATCTGCCGAAGTTTAGCGACGATACGTCGAGCTATTGGCTTATCCAGCTTCGCCAAAAAGCGTTGCGCGCCTTTATCGACCTCAACCTTCCACGCCAAGATCAGCCTCCAACTCATCAAGGCTTACAGTTTCAAGTCTGCCAGCACGCCAATCTTCAACCTTTTGCATGAGGCCATACTCGTATTCAAGGCGATCAATCGACTCTGCGAGAGCTTGAGTGAGGTAGTAGGTTTTCGTTCTGCCTGTCATCATCGCAAGGCGATCATATCGACCTGCAAGGTCTTGCGGAATACGCAGTGCTGCGACTGATGTTGCCATAACTCCTCCCAAGTGTTTACGTGTAAACATCTTAGTTGGTTCCCGCTTCTTATTCAATCTCTGGCGATCGTTTTTCGGGGAAAGAGTATTACTTGGAGATTCTCATTATGAGTCGGGCACCGGTGATGTGTGTCGTGGTGGCCCAATACGCAGATCCAGCGCTGTTTGGTCCACGCCCAGCGCCTTAAGCAGCGAGGGTAGCGAGACTCTCTCAGTGAAGATTCCTGCCGCTATGAAACGGGCGCTAACAGCCACGGCAGACAAGGAGAACATGACCACTAGCGAGCTAGTGCGCGCCATGCTCACCAAATCACTCATAGACGCATAGCCACTAAGCAGGTAAACCCACGGTTTTCGCTACACACCCCGCGCAATGCGGGGATAACCCCTACACACTAGCTAACAGCGCCACAATCACTGACGCAGACATCGAGCACGAATTTAGCCCCTACGACTGAGAGTCCAGACGAGTGTGCATTATCGACCGATAACGCACGCCATGACTACCGAAACAAGAAACCGCGTAAAACCAAGCAAACAAAACGTGCAAAACTAGCGCCCAAAACCCAAACCGTGCAGAACCACCACCCATTGAGTAACGCACGCGCCCGCGATAGAATTAAAACAATACGGGGAGGCATTATGGACACTTTCGACATCGAGCAACGCTGGCCCGAATTGTTCCACAATCTTGATGAGCAACAACGACTCGGCGTGCTCAATACACTTGCCGCATTGTGGCATGAGGGATTCGAGCTGACCAGAGAAGATGTCGAAAACCTTACCGACTACGCTGCGGGCATTATCGACGCTGACGAATACCGGGTGAGAGCACACGCAACGGTGCGCGCGCAGATGAAACTTGCCCGTACAAGTGCTTAAGACATGCCCAAATCTTACGAGTCTTGGGAATCGTATTTTTACCCTGAAACATACGACCCCGACACGAGACAAGGAACTCTACGAAACCTATTCGGGGAGCGCGACAGGGAACTTCTTAAGCAATTCGAGAAAGTCGAAACGGCTTCTAGGCTGTACGAACTTGAAAGCAACCAAGTCGCTATAGAGCGCACTTTTGACTCCGCTCACCTACGGGCATTGCATAGCTACATTTTCCAACACGTGTACGAATGGGCGGGGCAATACCGCACGGTAGGCATAGCCAAGGGTTACTCATCCTTTGCCGATGTAACGATGATTGACCGCTACTTGAATGATGCGCACGATCTTGTTGAGAGAACTGAATGGAACACGCTGGATAAAACAGACTTTAGCGCCCAGATCGCGACCGTTTACGCCCTACTTAACCAAGCCCACCCTTTTAGAGAAGGTAATGGCCGAGCAGGCAAAGCCTTTCTGCACCACGTTGCCCAACTATCTAACTACACGCTACGGTTCGACCAGGTCACACCTCGCCAATGGAACCAAGCGAGCGCCTTATCTGGCCCAGACCTTGGCTCTTACGAAGTAGTGCCCGACTCACTCATTCCAGTCTTTGAGCAAATATCAACCCCAAAGGCGACCGTTCGCCCACCCTTGCCCGGCATTGGAGAGGTCCCGCAGATTAAGAAGCTGGATCACCCAACTCGGCACGCCGCGCCTCAACCGCGTCAAAGCAGAGGCAGGAGTCACGGTTATGGACGGGGGATGTAATGAGTCTTATTGGTTATGCGCGCGTGTCTACTCTTGAGCAGAACCTGGACGGACAACTAGACGCTCTCACCCAGGCAGGGTGTAGTCGTATCTTCACTGACCACGCTTCGGGTACTAAAACCGTGCGCCCCCAGTTAGACAAGGCGATGGACTATTTGCGTGAGGGTGACACGCTTGTGGTGTGGAAACTCGACCGCTTAGGCCGCTCACTGCCCCACCTTGTTGAGGTTATTGCGGACTTAGATAAGCGCGGTGTTGAGTTTCGCTCTCTTACCGAATCGATCGACACCACTACGCCGGGTGGGCGTTTGGTGTTCCACATGGCCGCAGCCTTTGCTCAGTTCGAACGTGACCTTATTAGAGAGCGAACCCGAGCGGGCCTTGCTGCCGCGCGCTCTCAAGGACGGCTTGGAGGACGGCCCGCGCTCATGACGCCTGAACGGTTAAAGACTGCTAGAGCCATGCAAGAAAACGGGTCTAATAACGCTGAAATTGCCAGGGTACTCGGCGTTAGCCGCTCCACCGTCTCAAGAGCCTTAAACCCTCATAAATAGTTAAGACCCTCGCTAATGTCTGAACTTATGCCCGCTAGCGCGGGGAGTAGATAAGCTAAAGCTCTGGTCATCGGCGTCATCCTTATAAGCGGAGCGTCAACGGCCAGAGCAACTAGTAAGCAGTTTATATCTACTCTTAGTTAAGGTCCACCGCCCGTCGCACATCATCGCATTTCATCGCGTTTCATCACTCCAATATGTTCAACAACCTTCAATCAGCACTATCCGCCATCACTTCAAGAAAACAGGACTGGCTTTGTCCGGCTAACCATTAACAAACAACACAGATTGAAGTACAATGTACTAAAAGGCGTTGGGAGACGGTAAACATGGCTTTTTCAATCAGACTTAGCGAGAAAGAACGCAAGCTAGCCACAAGCTATTCGCACTTGCACGGGATTTCTTTAGGTGAAGCATTCAAGCAAGCACTGTTCGAACGTATCGAGGATGAATACGACGTACAGATAGCCCAAGAAGCTCTGAACGAGTGGGCACGAGACGGATATAAAACTCGCCCGATTGAAGAATTATGGGAAGAGTGCGGGCTGTGAACTGGCGTTTAGAAACATCCAAAGCATTCGATAAAGAATTTAAAAAGCTCGATCACTACACTCAACGAATCATCAAAGGCTGGATTACTAAAAACCTCATGGAAGCCGACAACCCGCGTATTCACGGCAAAGCCTTAACAGGCAATCTCGCTGGCTTATGGCGCTATCGCATCGGCGACTATCGACTCATTGCCGAAATCAAAGACGATAAGCTTTCTATCTTGGCTATCTCCATCGGGCACAGACGCGAGATATACCGCTAAGCAAAAACGGCTAGGAAGTTTCCTAGCCGTTTTTAACGTGATTTGGCCACGCGAGGCGTGGCCTTGTTTCTTTTGTGCCACTGGTGGTGGCAATTGTGGAGCGCGTGAGCGCGCACTCTTCTTGTCTCCGGGGTTTTTCCTGCTGGCTTTCGAGTCTACGTCGCGCGGTCTGCCCGTCAAACGCTTCGCGTTCAAGTGGGTGCGGGCTTTCACGGCATAAACCACTTCGTTTTTTATTCCATGACCCGCGCCCACTTGCCGATGGTGACGGGCAGACCTTGTCCGCGACTTATTGACTCCGTGCCAGCCGGCAAAAACAAAGTCACAACCGACACACAGCACCTAGAGGAGTCATCATGGATAGGGACGTGGCGCTATTAAAGGAACGCGTAGATGAGTTCATAACCAAACTAGATAGTTTGGTTCAGTCGGATTACTTGGAAGAGTTGTCTGAATATCTTGACGATTGTTGGGACATTGAGGTTACGTTCAACATGCAAGGAGAGTTCAATGGGTTCAGCTTAGCGGTGGCTATTGGCGGGCCGAACATTTACATCTCTTACCATCGTTGCCAAGCCGTGGCAACGATTAGCGGTTCGTGGGGAACGATCAACTATCAAGACTTCCTTAGCGCTAATGTGAGCGATACTCTCTGGGATGCAGGAGAGCATTTAGCAGAACAGGCGACATACGCGATCGAACGCCGCAGCCGCAACCCGTGGTCACACGTGGCATAAGAACACAGGGGCGTGCTAACCCAAACGGGTTAGCACGCCCCTGTTCTTACTACTCGTCCTTAAAGAGCGCGCTTGATGGGGGCGCGGCGATCTTCTTGACCTTGGGTAGTTTTGCTACGTCGAAGAATCCGGCTACGTTGAGGTCGCGTGTGGTCCAGCCCGTAGCAATTGCCGCCTTGTATGCGTTCTTGTATGAAGATACGACTGCTTCAAGTTGGATCATCGCCTGGCCGAGGTTACGCACTGCGTCCTCCCGGTTCTCATCGTGGTTTAACAGTTTGGCCACTGGGTCGAATGGGTTTGACATTCAAAGTTTTCCTTTCACTTCACAAAAAGCCACGGGTTAATGGCTTCGCCCGTTACGTAGGTTGTGCGCGCACACATGCGCACAACCACCAGACCAAACCGAACCGAACTCGCAACGCGCTCAGCCGCGCGTAGGCGACGACTATCAAGAGTGATCGTGTCTCACAGCGAAGCGGTGCGCCACTGCGCTTCACCATCGCAACGACAGGCGTAGCCACGCACCTTAACGTCGCAACGCTAGGCGCAACCGTGCCCCTCGCCGTCGCACTCGCGCGCGCTCCGCGACTCACTCCGCTGCTCATCGCGGACAGCGGTCAAGCCACATCCATGTAGCTTGCACCCCCAGCCAAACAAACGCACACGGTGCGTTTCCCTCGCCCCCTAGCGCACACAACAGTGTGCGCGGTCGCCTGGGGAGCAAGCTATATGATAATGGTACCATTATCAGGCTTGCAGGTAGACACGTGGTTCTACCTGGGGCACACTAGGAGTGTGATCCCTTCGGGTCGCTACGCTGAGGAGACTGAGACTGATGAGTGGGTCGGACAAGCCGGATAGGCAGCGCGTTGCATCGCGCGATGTTCGTCGCGCTCCCCGATCGATTAACGGCCTTCAGCGTTCGTCGTTGCGTGTTCACCTCACAAGTAAAGAGCGGGCGTTGCTTGAAGCTAAGGCGAACAATCAAGGCTGGTCACTCTCTCGCACTCTCGTCCACGCTGCGTTGCATCCAGCTTCGGCACAAGAAATTGATACCGACAATCTTGCAGAGGTTATTACCGACTTGCGCGATTACCGTCGCAAGCTCACCGGCTTGGCTAACAACCTCAACCAGCTCACTCGCTACGCTCACGCGAAACAGGAACTGCCTAAACATATTGATGATGTGCTAGGCCAGGTTGAGCGTAGCGTTGATGAGATCAACTATTTGCTTGCGAGTGTGCGCCGATGATGCCCAACATTGTTGATGGTGGCGACACTGGTGGTCTCATGCGTTACCTGGTTGGTCCTGGACGCGCGAACGAACATGTCGAGCCGCACTTGGTGGCTGGCTCAAGGACGATCATGAACAGGTGGGGCGACTGGTCAGAACTGTCGCTTGCTCAAGCAAGCGAGATAGCGAACTATCTCGACTCATTCATGCACGAGACCGAACGCTTCGTTAGCGGACCTATCCGCAAGTTTGATCCTGAAATGGGTAAGACACGCGTCGCTGATTACGGTCCAAACCACGTGTGGCACTGTTCTTTGTCCCTGTCCCCCGATGAGGGTCCATTGTCTGAGGACAAGTGGGTGGCAATCGCGCGCGACTTCATGGACGAGATGGAGTTCACCGCCGCGTCAGGCAAGGCTGAGTGCCGGTGGGTGGCGATCCATCACGGCACGTCTAAGAACGGTGGGGATCACATTCACATTGCCGCGAACATTGTTCGCGAGGACGGCACGAGGTGGAACTCGTGGAACGATCAACCACGTAGCCAGCGCGCGTGCAACACGCTTGAGCACAAGTACGGGCTACGCATTGTTGAGTCGCGCGAACACGCGCGCAGCTCCAAGTGTGACAGCGCTCAAGCACTCAACGCTGCACGGCGCGCGGGCAAGCAGGTGACCGACCGGGCCGCGCTTGAGTCACGCTTGCGCGCAGCATCTAAGGCTGCGACTAGCGAGGTGGACTTCATTGCCCGCGCCCGTGGCCTGGGCGTGAGGTTGCGCCCACGCTTTGCTAAGGGACGCACCGATGTGGTGGTGGGCTACTCGGCTGCGCTGCACACTAAGCCGGGCGTCAAGACGCAATGGTATGCGGGCGGTTCCATCGCGCGTGACCTCACGCTGCGGGCGCTGCGTGATCGTTGGCCAGACACTATCGAGTCCGCCACTGACGCGGTGGGCGCGTGGCAAGACGCATGGAAGGGCATGCCCCTGTCAGGCGGCCGCCGCTCATACACGAGGGAGGAATGGCTTGGCCACAAGCGCGGCCTGGACATCTACCGCGACCAGCTGAGCAACGTTGATCCAACTGATCGGCTTGGTCTTGCTAACGCCACTAATGATGTGGCTGGTCTACTCGCTGCCGCTGCACAGCAACCAGACTTAAGCGATGAGATGCGAGGCGCGTTGGACTACTGTGCGCGCCAAGTGGGGCGTAGCGGGCAACTCAAACAACGGCCCGCACAAAAGAGTGGGACAAGCCCGTGGGTTGTCCTTGGAGCCCAACTGCTGAGCACCGCTGTTACTCCAAAGAACAGTGAAGTCTCCTACGCGCTTGCCCTGGTGGCAACGATGGAGCTAGTAAAAGCGTTGGCCGACCTATACCGGCAAGCCCAACAGGCCAACACTGCGGCCGCAATGCTGCGTGACACGCGCGGCGTGTACGAGCGCGTGCGCATGGAAGCCCCCTATCTGCAAGCCACTACGCAGTTGCAGGCTGAGCCGGTGCCTTTGCAGCAAGACACGCTCCCGGAAATCACGACTGAGCCGGAGCCGCCACTTTCACCTGAGCAGATCATCGAGCCGGCAGTGGCGCGGGCCAGCGTAGGTGAAGAGGCGGAGATTGAGCGTATCGGCCAGCGCACCCCTTGGCTTGCCACTCCCCAAGGCTTTACCACTCCAACAGAGCACAGTGATAACCCTGACGGTAATAGCCATCGTGACTACATCGCTGAAATGCACCAAAACTTGAACGCGAACGACGACAGTAGCAACAGTGATGAAACGCCGAAACGTCAGCGGCCGCTACCTGGTATTGGAGAGGTGCCGCAGATTAAGAAGGTGGACCATCCAACCCGTCACCCGAAGATGCCAACTTGGCAGCCACCCGAGCGCGGGCGTGGCCGCTCCCGCTAGTGCGCGCACAACCTACGCAGTAGGTATGAGCAACGAAGAACAAACCCCAGACTTGTACTACCCCACCCTGGACGAGTTCGTACGTGATTTTCTTGTGCGCATCTACGAGCGCGCCTTACCTAAAGGGCGGATGACGTGGTGCCCGCAATGGTGGAAACATGACGAAGCGGTCTACCGCCTACAAGCCTTATGGCATGCGTGGGAGCACATGCGTGTCAACGCCGGGCCAGTAGCATCTGCACAGTGGCTGGTGAGCTACGCTGACCCGATCATGACGGTACTACTCGACAATGACGGCCCCTTCAAAGGCTGTAGCGTCGAGGGCGGGCATCGCGACATGCGGCCTCACCCTGATGGGGAGCTTCCTTGTGAGCCAGCCGATCCTGACATTTTCAAACCGCGCGAATAACATTAGCGGCCGACACTACCTAGTGTCGGCCGCCTCCAGTTCGTGCTTGCTACATGTGGCGGGTCTGTACACGCACCGCCTTCTTACTTGGCACTCGCGCGGGAGTAGTGTTCGTCTTACCGCTCTTGCGCGTGGCCATCCTAGCGGGCTGGTGTAGTCCCGTGTCGGCAGTCATCGCCGCGCGCACCGCCTGCGGGTCTGCTCCCTGATCGAGCAAAGACTGGGCGTGCGCCTGTCGGGCCTGCATCGTATCCCACGCCACCTCAGCGCCGCGCCCGGCATGCTTGGCCTCGCTCATCTCTTTCACCGCTACGCCTTCTGCACCCTCGCTAGACTCGCCCGCCTTGAGCTCCTGCCTCGCCTCGCGCCCTTCTCGGCCTTCAACGCCCGCCTGACGCTGAGCGTGAGCGGCCATGCCAACGGCTTCGGCGTACATCTGCTCAGCTGCTTGAATGTCGGGATAAATATCGCGCACCCGCTGCGCGATATGAGCGTCCCCGTCTAGCCACTGGGATAAGTCTTTTTGCCAGAGACTATTGAGCCAATCCGGGGCAGTGTCCTTCTGCTCTTGCACGTAGTCCAAGATCGCCTCGGCCCGATCCTGGCCCACCATCTGATAGTCCCCGTCCTGATAGGCCCGGTACAACACTTCTTGCACGGCCGGTTTTAACTCGGCCGCGTCCTCACCATCGAGCACGGGAGCGTCCTTCAGTGCCTCGTCCACACTGGGAATATCACCTGGTCTTGCCAGCGGGCCGTGAACGTCAATGCCCCACCGCTCTTTAGCCTCCCTCTCACACCTGCGCGCAGCTAACTCTGCCTGGGGGTCAATATCGCTAAAACGGCGTGCCACCCCGTAAACGTAGGCTGCGTCATCTTCGACGGCGGTGTGCCACCACTTATCGTCAAGGGCTTGAGAGTAAACCTTTTGCGCTAACAGGCGCTCATCCTCAATCGCCCTTCGCAACGCTCTCTCATGCTGGACTGAGGATTGTTCAGCCTTGCGTAAGGCTTGTTCTCTGCGCATGGCCATGAAACGGCCCACCGCCATCGCTACCCGCCATGCGCGCACCATTTCCGCGCTGGTCTCATTCAACACGTGATCTGCCATAGTATTCTCCCTTAACTACTTGCCCGGCTGATAATCTTCCTGGTCCCAAAACGGGATCAGTCGCACCAAAGTGGCTACCGCGCCCGACGCGAACACCCACGCCCTGCCTTGCGGTAGTGCCTGCAAGTCCGACACGGTGGCAATAGGCCGCTGTTGGGATGCCTTAGATGTTGAATACGACCTGCCCTGAGAAGAACTTGAAATCTGGGTAGAGTCCACCCAATGTGTACCAATCAGTTCTGAGAGGTTGCGCAAAAAGTCTGGCTCTGACACGCCACCGCCATACACCTTCACATTCGCGGCCGACCAAAGGGCCTTCATGCCCTTATCGCCCCACACTCGCTCACCCTGACTCCACGACTGCAACACCGTGTCTACACACAGCCCGCGAGAACCAAAATGGGAATACTGCGAGGGCAGTTCGTTCCACCGACACACATTCGCGGCCTCGTCCAACTCGATCAGCATGGGAGTAGCCAACCTGCCGCCCGCCTGGCTAGTGGCGTAGGCCGTGGCCGCTTCAACCACGGCCACGGTAAGCGGGGTGACAATCTGGGTTGCACTGCCGCGTCCTTCTTGCGACAAGCAATACAAGGTTTGCTTGGTCTTAACGAACTCGCTTGGGTGAAACTCGGGCACGCCCTTGACGGGGGTGACCCAACGCATGAGACGCGTGTTATTCAAAAAGTGCATGATCCGCACCGCGCCACCATACACACTGCCGCGCGTTTCAGCGGGCATACCCATAAACCCTTCCAGGCTAGTAGCAGCTTTCAACAGATCATCTCGCACGTCATCCTCAGCGCACTCGCCTGCAAGGCTGCGGAGCAACAGAACCGGCTCATCATTAGTCTGGTCAGCCAACCACGTGTGCAAAGCCGTAATGGGCTTGCCTGCCGTGGCGGCCGCTAACAGCATCGGGGCAATCAGTTGGCACGCCCACTGATCCCACATGTCGTTGCCGTCCTTATTCGACACGTCCTCAGCAGATAAAAACATGTCCGCCAACGCGCCTGCCTGCACATAATCAGTCACGTACGACAGCGGGTTCCACCACCACGACTGTTCCTCCCCAGCGAGGCCTTGAGGGTCAAACACCCACTCTTGTTCACCCGTGGCCTGAGCACGACGCGTGCGGGTCTCATCTACTATGTCCCGTTTGTTCGACGTGGCCACAACCGCGCCAGGAGCAGCGAAAATGCGCGGCACCACCCACGAGGTGGTCTTACCTGTACGCGGCCCTGCAATCGTGATACACACGTCCTCAAACGATGACATAACCGGTATCCCACCAGCCACCGTGCGACCCACCGGGAATCCGAGGGCACCACTCACGCCTAAACGCTTCGCTTTAGCGGCCACAGCCGCCTTCGTGATCGGCTCAATATCTTTACCCCTACCAGCCCACTGCGCGGCCTCATCACCGCGCCTAGAGCGCTTAGAGCGGCGTGGAAGTGCCAGAACCAGACCAGTAAGGACAAGGATGAGGAGGGCAACGCCTACCCCGCCAATCCACCAATACACTTCGCCGGTCGGGTCAAGCCGGCCCTGAAACACCTCGATCATGAGAGTAAACGGGTTCCACGAAACCCCGTCTACCCCGCGCCAGAGCGCCCAAGCGTGTGCGCCAAGAGTGATAAGCAGGCTAGCTGCGCCCACAATGGCGATAAAGACCGCCATTACAACAGTGGACGGCTCCCACGTGGATACATCATCGCGCGCACTCATCTTCTTTTGTTCCACCGTTGGTTCGTATCCGACAAGGCAGCCTCCCCCGCTACGAAACGCACCTGGAACGGTGTGCCCGGAGCGTTCGAGGTTTTCAACATGAACTTGCCCATGCCAAGAGGCGGGGCGTCCCTACCCGTGGTGGGGTCGTACGTGCCCGGAGCATTCCACGAGGTCAGCATCGACTTTTCCTTCTCAGTCAAAGAAAACACGCCCTCCAACAACTCCATCTCACGGGCGGGCAGACCACCCAAAAACAGCATTTTCGACCGCTCAACAAACCCCAAGGCTTTCAGCCGGTCTGCCGGGGAAGCCAGAGCGTTAAAATCTGCCATCGAGTGCGTGACCATCAGCTGGCCCACACCCACCGTGCGGTTCAGACGAGTAAGAGAGTCAATACGCTCAACCAAGCCCGATGAGGCGCGCAAAATACGCCACAGCTCATCCATGACAATCTTGTAACGCCGCCTCGGAGCAACACCCGCATCAGCCAGTGTCTGCGCGATCTCCACGGTCGCAAACCCGTACGACCACGTAGCAAGCAACAACGCGGCCTGTAGGTCCTCTGAGGCTTCCTTAAATGCGGACACGTCAAACACTACGGAACGATCCATCATCATCGGCGTTGTAGTCTCCACCGCGAATAGACCGCCAAAGCGGCCCGACAACAAAGCCATGAGCGACGCTTCCAAGCTCTCGGTGACCGTCCGGTAATGGTTAATATCGCCGCGATCCAGTGCGGCTGCGCGGAGCTCATCTGGAGCGGAGCGCACAACCTCCAAAAGGTCAGCCAACACTACTGGCCGATCATAGGTCTCCAAAATACGGATAGCCTCGTCAACAATCGTCTCCTCCCTATCTGAAGGTGGCGTACGACGAATAATGTGGATGAGGGAGCACACCATGTCTTTCTTACGCTCATGGGCTGCGGCCAGGAGCTTGTCACGATCCTCAAACTTGCCTGCCGCTTCCAACAACTCCACGGCCTCACGGACGTTGCCAGCATCGAGTGGGTTAATACCCGCACCACCATGCTCAATACTGATGACTTGCCCGCCAAGGGCTTCAATCAACGCCACATAGTCTGGCTTAATATCGCCCAGAACCATCGTGTGCACCCCGAACCCGGCTGAAGCGGTAATCATGCGCCGAACCAGAGAGGACTTACCCAAACCGTTCAAGCCGAGCACCATTGCCGAAGGGGCACTAATCAAACCGCGCTCAAACCATGAGATTTCGTCGGCGCACACTGCTCCCCCACCATGCAAGGCCCGACCAAGGGGCGCTCCCACTAAAGCCGTGTTCGACCCCACGATGAAAGGGAACATGCCACACACTTGTTTCGACGTGGCGCGCCACGGCTGGATCAGCGGCTGATTAGCTACCGTGCCAGAACCAGGCTTGCCCCTACTGCTAGTAGTGGTAGAGCTGGTGAAAAGGGCTGATACCAGGTCAGTTACAAAAGCCACGCCTACCAGCCTCCAGACAATGCCTGCGAAGCCGGGCGAAGCCCTAAAGGTAGGCCGAGTGCGAACGCGCTATCCTGCGCGCCATAAGCCGGGCGCACCAAAAGACGTGAAGAAGCGGCCAACGCCTGGACCGCGCTAGAAGTATCATCAAGCTCATCGGCACTCGTTGTAGCGCTAATAATCAGCGCGAAATCCAACAAGCCCGCGCCCGACGCTTCCTCATCAGCCACCTGCTGAGCTGCACGAAGCTCCCTACGCGCAGTAGCGGTAGGCCGAGGCGTGTTCTCCACCCGCGCGGCCGCGCGGTTCACATCCGCATCCGCCGCCCCTGGAGCCTTGGCCGCATCCAAAGGCCGGTACACAATAGTGACGCGCTTGCGCTGCACGTCACGAGACGGCTCTAAAATCTTGCGTAGCACGCCAGATTGGACATACCCGCGCGCAGGCCTCGACATCACCCACGTGCGTGAAAGACCCGAATCGTGCCGGTAATGATCCCACTGGGCCACAGCTCTCATAGGCCCGGCATCCTCCCACGTCAAAGCAACGTCCTCACCAGCATTCGCTGCCTGCTCAAACAAGGCTTCACTCGCCGGATCAAACGCCACGCGCGTGAGCTGACACACCTCACGCGCGGTCAAAAGATGCACCCCGCCCGCGCCCGTGCCCATCAGCGTTTGAGTAAGACCCGGCAAGTCCGAAGAAATACGTGAAACAACTTGCGGACGTTTCTTAGCCGAAGCGCCCATCTTAGACGGGTCAAACGTGAGCGTAATCCACGCGCGCACCCTCGCCGCACCCTGCCCATAATCATCGACCACACGGGTCAGAATCTGGCGGGCTACCAGCGGGGCCTGATCGCTCATGCGAGCACCCACCTCGCGGCGAAGCCGATCCCCACTATCAGGAATCGTCTCCACACACACGCTGGCCTGAGCCACGCCCATTTGCCCGCCCAAATCACCAAGCCACATGCCCCACAATGCCACCTGGTGATCCACCGTGTCCTGATCGGTCAAACCGCCCCCCTCAGGTGAGACAGACATGACCACGCTGAGCGTGCCATCCCCATGCTCAACCAAACCATAGGGACGCTCATAAGAGTCCTTATGCTCACTCAGACGCGAGCCGTACAACATTCCAGGTAGGTGGCACTTACCCTGCGTTGGATCAACCGCAAGACCACCAGAAGCATGAATGTTCGACTTCCTACGCGCCGCCCGCCGAAAACGCATCTTTTGCCTCATCCTTTCTAAAACCGACACTCCGTGCACGTCGCGCGTAATCACAAGCAACACTCCGCCTGCCCACGCCACGGCGACAAGGGCTGCCACCATCACGCCTTTGGACATGGCCACCACCGACACCACGGCCAGGCCAAGCAAAACAATCAGCGACTCACCAAAACCGAGCTTGCCAAGCCCTGCGCGACGTGGAACCCGCCAGTTGCCGTACGTGCGAACCTTTACCGCCTCATCACTCACCACTGAGCCTCCTGCCCACCATTAGGCCCGCCACCAGCCGTATCTGCCGCCTCACTCGCACCCGATGGGGCCTGCCCGCCCGCGCTAGGCACCGCATCTTGCCCGCTAGCACCCGGCTGGCCACTAGCTCCAGACGGTCCTGTAGCGCCGTCTTGACCGTTAGACCCAGAAGCTCCCGCCAGCCCTGAAACACCAGGCGAACTATTCTCGCCGCCGCCAGGCGAACCACCCGAAGCTACGCTATTGATTGCCCCGTGAGCTGATTGGGCTGCGCCAAGGGCAGCGCCTGCTACTTCGGTAGCGCCACCACTAGCGGCCGCACCCGCGCCCCTGGCGACCGTCATCGCGCCAGTAGCTAGAACCGCGCCCGCACCAGCACCAGCGCCAGAACCGCCACTACTGAGCGCTTCAGTGGCTGGAACCATGAAAGTAATCAGTGCGGGCAACGACAGTACCGCCAAAATCATCATGATTACCCCGGTAATGAAACGAGTAAGCTCATCACCATCAGCAATAGACCACGACTCGCCCTGCACCAGCTTGATTGCCACCGCGTAAATGATTGACGCGGCCGGTTTGAACATTAAGAACGCGAAAAACCAGGCGATGATCTTGCTCAGCCATGCCCTACCCCACTTGGTAGAAAACGCTCCCGCCGCCACAGGCATGATCCCAACCAGCAAAATCAGCATCGATGAGCGGATAAACATCAGGCCAATCTGCACCAGGTTTGCCACCAGTGCACCCAAGCCGCCCACGATCAAAATCGTTAGCCCCAGGCCACCGTTAATACCAGTGACGTTGAGAATCTTGACGCCAAACTGTCCTGCATCACCATCTATAACCAAGCCAATAACCCACGTGGAAAACTCATCTGAGGCCTCCACCAGTAGCTGGCCTGCGCCAACAGAAACACTGGAAACCAAAGCGAGAGCTAACAGGGCGTGCAAGACGTTCATCGCACCCTCGCCGCGCTTAGAAAGGGCCAAGTGAATACCAGCGACCATAAACGAGCCGATAGCTAAAGCCAGTACGAGGAGACGAGTGGTGGAATGGATGAAACCAACCGCAGAATCGGCTCCAGTCAGGCTAGGCGTGCCAACGCCTAGCCATACCGTGCCGACTTTCAGCAACGTGGCCGACACGTCCTGAATGATGTTGAACGCCCACTGGGCAATAATGTTCTCACTCGCCTCAGTCGCGGCCTCGCTAATTTTGCACGATAACTCCCAGAAATGACACATTTACGCGCCCCACTCCACGAACCCCTCTAAAGGCAGCGAATCAATAATCCGCTCACCCCACGAATCAGTAGACGGAGCCTCCACCTTCCAATCCCCGCCCTGCCACACCAGCACCACCGGGAACCCCATCATCTTGTCGGGAGAGGCCACGGGTGAAACAGCGAGAACCACCATCGCGTTATCAGGGCCGCGATCTTCATACTTAAACCCGTGAATCATCACAGGCGAACCAGTCTCGCCCTGCCACTGACTCTTAATCTGAGACTCCAACCGATCCCGATTAGGCCCTGTAGCCATGAGCGTAGGCACCACCTCATCGAGGCGTTCCTTCGATGAAAACCACGTGACGAAGTTAGCCGACGCAAGAATCGCTCCAGACGGGGTGTGCGCAAAACAATGCGAAACGCCCTCCGTCACGCCCGGCCCATACCCGTCAACATGTGGCACCTGAATACGATCACCAACATCGATCGGCACAGACGGCAAGGCCTGAGATGGAACCACCTGGTCATGGGCGACAAGCCCGCACACTGAATCAGACTCAGGTAGCCCCGCGTCCTCGACCAGGCCAGACTGGGCCTGGCCCCCACTTTCCTGCCTAGTAGATGAGACTTCAACAGGCTTATCACCGCCGACCTCGCGAGCGTTCTCGCGGGTAAACAATAAGAACGCCAACCCCACAATCAAAGCGACAAGCAGCAAGGCAGAAACAATAAACCCTGGGCGAACCAGACTATTAACAGCCTTTTCTTCCTCCGCCATCACAGCAGTGCTTTCGCTAAAGCCGCAGCCGCTGCGATCACGACCGCGCCCATAATCACAAACCCGATACGGCGCACGTTCTCATTACCCATGCCACGCTCATTAGAAACCGCGAGCATAATGCCACCAATAATGAAGCCCACAATCACCGTTGCCCCGGCAATCCACATCAGCCAGTTCAACACCGTCGACACCTTATCCACCACGCCAGGGGGAGCCACAGGAACCGGGTTGAGCTCCAAACCAGCCAAGCCAGCTACCAAGCGTGCCTTACCCGCACCAATCAGGGCAGTACCCCTAGAAAAAACCGTCATCAGACTTCCTTTCCAATCACAGACAAATCTTTCAAAACCTTGCGAACCTCACGCGAAACAGGGGCCTCCCACGCCAGTTGGGCGCGCCACGCGGCCTGGAACGACACCAGCCACACGCGCGGAAACGCCCCCTCTATCCGCTTACGTAGCTCCACCAGCTCTTTAACCGGCCTGCCCGGCGCGTCCGCAGACAACACCAAGCCCGCCAACTCCACGCGCTCTACCTGGCCAGAAGCCCACTGGATAGCGGCCGACTGCGCGGCCCGAAGCCCCACAAAACTATTGCGAGCAACCACCACCGCGCGAGTAAACCCACTCGGATCAGGCCAACCCACGCCAGCATCGCCAGCGCCAAGAAGCCTCGCCCACGACGTGGCCCCAGCCCCACCATGAGCAGCAACCACCCACAGCGGACACTCCTGGCCCTGAGCCGAAACAATCGGCAACCCGCCCGTCATCGACACCTGTGCACCCGGCTTCCACACCCGCGCCCGCACCGGCCTTTCCGGCGCGGGCGACTGCACAGGCATGACAGGCGGGCTAGCCCACGGATTTGCTTCACTCATGTGCGCTCCCTTCTACGTACTACGTAGAACGTGCGCACACACCCAAAACAAGGACGAGAAATGACCGCCTGGCCACCCATCACCATCACCCAAAACACTGACGGCACCATCACCATCGCCAGCGCCGGCATCACCCAAGCCCAACTACCACCAGGACAAGACGCACAGAGGCAAGCCATGAACGTCGCTGCCTCCATCGCCAAACACTACGGGCGCACCCTCCCCGTGACCGCCAGCGGCCCAGACGGCACCTACCACATGAGCATCCACCCAAACGGAGACATAGACACCCACCACACCGACAACGCGGAAACCCCCACCACCGACAACGCCAGCAATGCCAGCAATGCCGGAGTTGCCAGCAACCTTGCCCGCGACGAACTAGACCACACTCAGCCCCTGCCCCAAACCCTGCACAAACAAGCCACCCTTCCACCCCAAAGGCCACCAGAGCCACAAAGAGTAGAAGAAACTATTGCCCCAGGGCCTCAAGGCATTAACAGAAAAACGCCTCAGGAAAAAGCAGAACCTGCAACGCACAACCCAGGTGACAGCAAGGATAAGCCGGCCCGAATCAAACGGTTAAAGCTCATCGTGGCCACACTCATCATCCTCATGACGCTAGCGGTCATATTCAGTGTGCGCATGCTACAACCAGGTGGCGGAAAACCCAGCGAACCAACCGGGCAGCCAAGCGCGCCGGTTTCGACTCAAGAAACCGACAAACCCACACCCCAGTCTGAGACCCAACCGCAATCAGCACCCCAACCAGAACCTGCACCCACGCCGGAACCAGCACCAGCACCAGAACCCGAACCAGAACTCACACCAGCACCCTCGCCAGAACCAGCACCCACGCCGGCTCCAGCACCAGCCCCAGCACCTGCTCCGGCTCCTGCTGGAGTGACATCAATGAACACCTCGGTAAACACCAGCGGAGGCGGAGCCGCACACTTCGCAATCAATCTTTCAGGCAGCGGCTACGCCACATGCAGCATCAGCATCGGCGGAACCGGTGGGGCGGCAAGCACCTCAATCCCCGGAACCGCATACGCCACCGTTAGTGGCATCCCACTCGGCACACAATCATGGACCACCAGCTGCGACGGCCTAGCAAACTCGGGCACCATCACCATCTACTAACCGGAGAAACCAACACATGCAACAACTCGAACACCACAACGAATACATCGTCACTTTCGAGGGCACAACCCCCGACCAGGCCGGAAGTAGATACTTCATCGCCCACGACTACGCCACAGCTCAAACCGTGGGAACACAACTGGCCTACCAATACGGCTTTGACCCAAACGAAAACAGAATCTTCTACCGCATCCTCATCACCGTCGCCACAAACACGGTCGAAGTAGGACAAGACACCAACTACGAAGAAGTCATCCAACAAATCAACGACGAATTCAAACCCCTATAAAAACCAAAAAGCAGAGTGCCAATTTGGCACTCTGCCCACACTCCCTATAGTGGCACGCGTCACATTAACTAGGCTGCGGGGGTAAGAGCCTCAACCACCTCGCGAGCCGCTAACGCTAATGATTCATCATCAGCATCCAAAATACTACCCTTCACGCCACGGCGAGAGCCAACTAACATCGTCATCCACGCCCTGCCCGCATCCGGGCTCACACCAAGATCAGATAAACGCGGATCAACACCAGCTGCCCGGTGCCGCCTTGACGCATCACTCACCGCCAGTTCAGCCACGCGAAGCGTGCCCGCCCACGCCAAGGTCTCACTCATACCCGCATCGATCAAGGCCTCAACCAGTCGAGCAAGCGGGCCGGAAAAATCATCGACCGACACCCACACCTCACCCTCCTGGCCCATACCAGGACGCAAACCCATCTCAGGCATCATCGCTGGCTCCACCAGCTCCTCCACGCCACGAGCATCATCACGAGCAAAACAACGCCGGTTCACAATCGTTGTCCACACCGCCCACGGGCTAGAAGCCTCAACAAGCTGCTCAGTGCACGTTATCGCCACCTCCCACGCGATCCCATACGTGTCACACGCCGCTTCGGAATACGACATGCCCGAAAACTGCATACCCCTTGAAATCGCGCTAGAAAACTGGCGCGCACCCACCTGGTGCAACGTCGCCGCCAAACACTGAGCCGCAGCCCCACGCCAACCCTCAGACGCGGCCTGCTCAAGAGTCCTGCGCAAACCCTCATTATCCGAAATACGCAAAGCCACAGTGCTCTCGCACGCCTGAGCGCCCGACTCAACTACTACCCCAGCCTCGCGAACATCATCACTGACAATCGCTTGGCTACGAGTAGTCACCCAATGCAAAACAAACCTTGACGAAGCCTGCTTACCGCCCCGATAGCGCATCTTTCGAGAAAGCACGCCGCGCTCCTCCAACCCAGCTAACGCGCGAAACACGCTACGGCGCGCCACGCCCGTAGCCTCCACCAGGTGCTCAACCGCGCAAATCACCACGCCCCGAGCATCAGCCAAACGGGCAAGCTCAAACAACACCAGCGACTGCGACGGGGTTAAACCCTTCACGCCACGCGCCCACACCGGCCACGACACACTCACGCCGACTCACCACCCAGCAAGACAGCGTGACGCTCCTGCGCCAAATGCAACTGCTCCACGCGAGACGCCTCCGGGTTCTCAGACACAACCTGGCTCCACGCCTGATCCCACAACGGATCAACATCCCCAGGCTCAACCAGGGCCGCAAGAGCCTCAATGCGCTCTTGACGCGCGCGCTCCGCCTGGCGCTCACGCTCACGACGCACACGCGGATCCTCATCCGCACTACGCGCCGGGGGCTGGCCCTTGAGCACATTCGCCCGAAGCCTGTAACACACCAAGGCCGGCAAACGACCAACATTGGGCGGCAAAGCCTGATCCATCACCTGGCGAATCTGGGCCGGTTGCCAACCCGCGTCCACGCACTCACGCAACACCCGCGCCACCGCAACAGCGCCCGTAGCATCCAGCACCCTCAAGGGCGGTGGCAGGCACTCCGCGATCAACTCCGCATCCGCCACCCCCAACGGCGAATCAATCTCGACTTCCACACCAGACCCAACCGAACCAAAAAACTCACCCTCGCACCCCACAGGCGCT
>NZ_JASOQR010000020.1:0-687 GCF_030218905.1 Pauljensenia sp. UMB0895
CGAACTGTCTCACGACGTTCTGAACCCAGCTCGCGTACCGCTTTAATGGGCGAACAGCCCAACCCTTGGGACCGACTTCAGCCCCAGGATGCGATGAGCCGACATCGAGGTGCCAAACCTCCCCGTCGATGTGAACTCTTGGGGGAGATAAGCCTGTTATCCCCAGGGTAGCTTTTATCCGTTGAGCGATGGCCCTTCCATACGGAACCACCGGATCACTAAGCCCGACTTTCGTCCCTGCTCGACTTGTAGGTCTCGCAGTCAAGCTCCCTTCTGCCTTTACACTCTGCGAATGATTTCCAACCATTCTGAGGGAACCTTTGGGCGCCTCCGTTACACTTTAGGAGGCGACCGCCCCAGTCAAACTGCCCGACTGACACTGTCTCCCGACCAGATCTATGGTCGCGGGTTAGAGTGGTCATGTCACAAGGGTAGTATCCCACTTGTGCCTCCACCGAGACTAGCGTCCCGGTTTCAATGGCTCCTACCTATCCTGTACATGTGGCACAAACATTCAATATCAACCTACAGTAAAGCTCCATGGGGTCTTTCCGTCCTGTCGCGGGTAACCTGCATCTTCACAGGTACTAAAATTTCACCGAGTCTCTCGTTGAGACAGTGCCCAAATCATTACGCCTTTCGTGCGGGTCGGAACTTACCCGACAAGGAATTTCGCTACCTTAGGAC